>CATMOC010000075.1 GCA_950071955.1 uncultured Mesorhizobium sp.
TCTTCGACTGGTCCGGCTACGAGGATCCGGCCTTCCATCCGCGCTACACCGAAAAGCACGGCGATTCTCCGACCTTCACCTTCTTCGGCGACGAGGACGAGGCGTTCGAGAAGCTGCGCTCCGGCTTCAAGGCGGATCTGTCGCATCCATGCTCGCAGAGCGTGTCGAAGTGGCGCGAGGCGGGCCTGTTACAGCCGCTCGACACGTCCCGGATCGAAGGTTGGGACGATCTGCTGCCCGGTCTCATGTCGATGAAGGATCTTGCGACCACCGAGGACGGCAAGGCGTGGTTCATGCCGTGGGACTGGGGCAACACATCGCTCACCTACAATACCGAGAAGGTCGCGCTCGAGGACGTCGGCAGCCTCAAGGCATTCGCCGATCCCAAGTTCCAGGACCGCGTCTCCCTTCCCGACAATGTCGACGACGCCTACGCGCTGGCCTCGCTCGCCATCGGGCTCAAGGACTGGACGCAGATGACGGACGAGCAGTTCGAGCAGGCGTCGGACTTCCTGCGCGAGGTGCACAAGAACGTGCGCATGTACTGGACCGACAACACCGAGATCGTCCAGGCGATGGGCGGCGGCGAGGTCGATCTCGCCTGGGCCTGGAACGATGCTGCCACGCAGCTCCAGCTCGACGGCAAGCCCGTGGCCATGAACAAGAACACGGAGGAAGGCGTGACCACCTGGGTCTGCGGCTATGTTCTCCTGAAGGACGCGCCAGGCAGCCTGGACAAGGCCTATGACTACCTGAGCGCCGTCAATGCCGACCCGGAAGTCGCCAAGTACCTCGTCAACGACTGGGGCTATGGTCACGGCAACGCCAAATCCATGGCCGCCGTCGATCCCGAAGTGCTTGAGGAGAAGGGCTATGCGAGTGTCGACAAGTTCGTCGACAAGACGTTGTTCCAGTCGCCGCTGCCGCCGGAGCTCAAGCTCCGGATGATCGCCGAGTTCGAGAAGATCAAAGCCGGCTACTGATCTTTCGCGGGCGCCGCTGCCGGTCTTTGCGGGGGCGGATCGCGGCCGGCGCCCGTAGCGGGCCGTCGCATCACGTGTGCGATGGCTCGATCCTCTTGCCTGCCGCGTCGAAGGCGTGGAGCTTCGCCTCCGGCACGGAGATCGGGATGCTGTCGCCCGGCCTGGCGCTCGCGCGGCCTGAGACGCGCATAATCACCGGGCTTCCCGCCGCGTTGCCGTGCAGGAAGCTCTCCGCTCCCACGGGCTCCACCGCGATGGTCTGGAAGTCCAGCAACAGGCCGCCATCGCCCTGGCCGACCACGACGTCCTCCGGCCGGAAACCGATCTGCGCCGCCTTGCCTCCCGCAAAACCGTTTCCGGCGACAGCGGAGCCGTCGGCGAATGCCAGCCCCGTTCCATTGGCCGTCACCGGGAGCAGGTTCATCGGCGGCGCGCCGATGAAGCTCGCCACGAAGGTGCTCGCCGGCTTCTCGTAGACGTCGAGCGGCGCGCCAACCTGTTCGACCATGCCGGCATTCATGACCACGAGCTTGTCGGCCAGCGTCATCGCCTCCAGCTGGTCGTGCGTGACGTAGACGGAGGTGACGCCGAGCGACCTCTGGAGGTTCTTGATCTCCACCCGCATCTGGCCGCGCAGCTTGGCGTCGAGGTTAGACAGCGGCTCGTCGAACAGGAACACCTTGGGGCTGCGCACGATCGCCCGCCCCATGGCGACGCGCTGGCGCTGGCCGCCGGAGAGTTCGCGGGGGCGCCGCTGCAGGAGGCTCGACAGTTCGAGGATCTTCGCCGTCTCGTTCACCCGCCTGTCGATCTCGTCCCGGGCCATGCCGCGGTTGCGCAAGCCGTAGGCCATGTTGTCGTAGACCTTCATGTGCGGATAGAGCGCGTAGTTCTGGAAGACCATGGCGATGTCGCGTTCGGCCGGGCCGATGGCGTTCACCACCTTGCCGTCGATCGAGATGTCGCCGGCGGTGATCGTCTCCAGTCCCGCGATCATCCTGAGCAGCGTCGACTTCCCGCAGCCGGACGGCCCGACCAGCACGCACAGCGCTCCGTCGGCGATGTCGATCGAAACGCCTTTGACGGCCTCGAAGCCTCCGGGATAGGTTTTCCTGACGTTCTTCAGTTCGACGGTTGCCATTCTTTCCGATCACTTCTCGGTTTCGACGAGGCCGCGCACGAACCAGCGCTGCATGAGCACCACGACCAGGACCGGCGGAAGGATGGCCAGCATGCAGGTCACCATCACCAGGTGCCATTCGGTGTCGGCGTCGGCAAAGGAGATCATCTTGCGCAGTCCGATGACGATCGTGTTCATGTCGTTGCTGTTGGTCACCAGCAGCGGCCATAGATATTGCGTCCATCCGTAGATGAAGAGGATCACGAACAGCGCCGCGATGTTGGTCCGCGACAGGGGAAGCAGGATGTCCTTGAAGAAGCGCCAAGGACCCGCCCCATCCACGCGCGCCGCCTCCAGCAGTTCGGCGGGGATCGTCATGAAGAACTGCCGGAACAAGAGCGTCGCGGTCGCCGAGGCGATCAGTGGCAGGATGAGTCCGGTATAGGTGTCGATCAGATTCAGGTCGACCATCACCTTGTAGGTCGGCAGGATGCGCACCTCGACCGGCAGCATCAGCGTGATGAAGATCGTCCAGAAGAAGAACATTCTGAGCGGAAACCGGAAGAAGACGATCGCGTAGGCGGACAGGATCGAGATCGCGATCTTCCCCACCGCGATGCCCAGCGCCATGATGGTGCTGTTGATCAGCAGCCGGTCGACGCCCACGCCGCCAATCCGCCCTATGCCGCCGAACAGGGCGGCATAGTAGTTGTGGAAGAACTCGCCGCCCGGCAGCAGCGGCAATGGCGGCCGCAGGATCTCGCGCAGCGTCAGCGTCGAGGCGACGAAGGTGTAGTAGATCGGAAAGGCGACGATGAGGATCCCGACGATCATCACCAGATGCGCCACGACGGTGCGGCTGCGCGATTGTCCGATCATGGCGCCAGCCTTCCGCCGTGAAAGATCAGGCCGACGTCAGCCATAGTGAACCCTCTTTTCCACGTAGCGGAACTGCACGGCCGTCAGCGCGATGACGATGATCATCAGGATGACGGATTGCGCCGCCGAACTGCCGAGCTGCAGGTTCACGAAGCCATCGTTGTAGACCTTGTAGACCAGCGTCTCGGTGGCCTTGCCGGGTCCGCCGCCGGTCACGGCATGGATGATGCCGAACGTGTCGAAGAAGGCATAGGTGGTGTTGATGACCAGCAGGAAGAAGGTGATCGGCGCGAGCAGGGGAAAGACGATGGTCCAGAAGCGCTTCGTCTCGCCGGCGCCGTCGATCGCGGCAGCCTCGATGAGCGTCCTCGGAATGGACTGGAGCCCGGCCACGAAGAACAGGAAGTTGTAGCTGATCTGCTTCCAGGCGGCTGCCGCGATGATCAGGACCATGGCCTGGTTTCCGTTGAGCAGCGGATCCCAGTTGTAGCCCGTCGAGCGCAGCATGTAGGCGAAGGTTCCCATGGTCGGGTTGAACAGGAACAGCCACAGCATCCCGGCGATCGCAGGCGCCACGGCATAAGGCCAGATCATCAGGGTGCGATAGAGTCCGCGGCCTTTGACGATCTTGTCGGCCATGGTCGCCAGTAGGAGGGCGATCGCCATGGCGCTGACGGCCGTGGCGACCGAGAAGATCACGGTCACCTCGAGCGAGTTGAGATAGCTCGGCTCGCTGAGTACGCGCCGGAAATTGGCAAGCCCAACGAAACGCGACTTCAGCCCGAACGGATCCTCGCGCAGCAACGACTGATAGAGCGCCTGCGCGGCCGGCCAGTAGAAGAACACGAGCGTGATGGCGAGCTGCGGCGCCAGGAGCAGGTAGGGCAGCAGACGGTGGGGAAACGTGCCGCGTGCCGTCACGGGCTATCCTTCGCAAAAAATCGACGCCCGCCCGCGCGGTTCGAACGCGCGGGCGGGGAGGGATCGGATGCCGGCTTCTGTTAGTTGCCGAGCGCCTGCTGGATGGCCACGTTGCCGCGCTCCACCGCGTTGTCGAGCGCCTGCTGCGCGGTCTGTTCGCCGGCGAGCATCTTCTCGAACTCCTCGTTCTCGATGTCGCGGACCTGCGGCATGTTGACGATGCGGATGCCCTTGGAGTTCGCCGTCGGCTCCTTGCCCATCATCTGCGTGATCGGAGTCTCGCGGCCCGGATTTTTCTCGTAGAAGCCCGAAGCCTTCGTCGCCTCGTAGGCCTCCATGGTCACCGGGAGATATCCCGACGCCTGGTGGAGACGCTGCTGGATCTCGGGCTGCGAGAGGAACTGGAAGAACGCCGAAACGCCTTCATACTCGGCATCGTCATGGCCGGCGAAGACCCAGAGGCTGGCGCCGCCGGGAATGGTGTTCTGCGGCGCGCCTTCGAGGTCGGGATAGTAGGGCAGCTGGCCGATGCCGTAGTTGATGCCCGACTTCACGACGTCGCCCAGGCCGCCGGAGGATTCCGTGAGGATTCCGCATTCGCCCGACAGGAAGAGTTGCTTGGCCTCGGAGGTGCGGCCGCCGTAGCGGAAGACTTCCTCCTTCGCCAGGTCGGCGATGTTCTGGAAGTGCCGCACGAAGGGCTCGGTGTTGAACGTCAGCTCGATGTCGGTGCTCGCCAGACCGTTCTCGTTGGTGGCGTATTGCAGGTTGTTCCACGCCGAGAAGTTCTCGAGCCCGATCCAGGTCAGCCAGGTCGACGTGTAGCCGCACGCCGCCGCGCCGCTTTCCTTGATCTTGCGGGCGGCATCGAACACCTCCGGCCAGGTCTTCGGCGGGTTGGCCGCATCGAGTCCGGCTTTCTCGAAGATGTCCTTGTTGTAGTAGAGGATCGGCGAGGAGGAGTTGTAGGGGAATGAGAGCATCGTGCCGTCGGGCTTGGAGTAGTATGCGACGATGCCCGGCAGGTACTTGCTCTTGTCGAACTCGCCGCCGCCCATGGACAGGATCTCGGCGACCGGCTTCACGGCACCCTCGGCCGCCATCATCACGCCGGTACCGACGTCGAAGACCTGGATGATGTGGGGAGTCTGGTTGGCGCGGAACGCCGCGATGCCGGCGTTCAGTGTCTCGGGATAGGTGCCCTTGAACACGGGCGTGACCTTGTATTCGGACTGGCTCTCGTTGAACTCCTTCGACAGGGTCTCGACGACCTCGTTATTGGCACCCGTCATGGCGTGCCACCAGGAAATGTCCGTTACGGCTAGGGAAGGGACGGCGGAAAAGATCAGAAAGCCGGCTGACAAAGCCGCTGTCGTGGTGCGAAGAGACATGTTTCACTCCCGATGTCTTCATTGGCGGAGGGGAATTCCGCGGATGGGAGTATCGTTCGTGTGCGACGCCGGGACAACAGTTTTGTTTCACTTCGATGACATTCGCCGACTGACGAAAAGGAAGCGAACGCCATAACGATGCTGCGCCGCGCAAAACGTAGGAACGGCCGCTTGCCGTCGGTGCTGGCCAAAATCCCCGTCTGTGGATAAGCCGTACCGGAACGGGAAATCATGATGACGGACGTGATCGTCGTCGGCGCTGGGTTCGCCGGTCTTTCGGCTGCACGCGCGCTGGCGGAAAATGGTCTGCGCACGGTCGTGCTCGAGGCGCGCGGCCGCGTCGGTGGCCGCGTGGAATCGGCGGTGAACGCGCTCGGCGAGCGCTTCGATACGGGTGGCCAGTTCCTGTGCGACGACATGCCGGAGGTGATGGCCCTGGCGCGTCGCTACGGAAAGACGCTGGCGACGACCTCCTTCGAGGGCGAGGACGTCGCGCAGCCGCCGTTGCCGTCGCGGGAACTCGCCACGACCAGGCGGGGAGTGGTGGGACTGCGCGATCGGCTGAACGGAATCGAGCCCGCGGACGCCGCGATCGCCGGCCTCACCGTCGCCGACTGGCTGGCGAGGCAGCCGGAAAGTGCGGTTTTGAAAGCCGGCTTCCGTTCAATGATCGAGGGCCTCTGGTGCTATGCGCTGGAGGATATGCCGCTTTGGCACCTCGTCGAGACCGACCGGCGCATCACCAACGAGCAATCCGTGCTGCAGTACCAGATCGTGGAGACGATGCATTCGCTCGCCGAAGACCTTTCCATTGGCCTCGACATACGGCTGTGGCATGCGGCCGCGGGCGTCGAGCATGTCGGCGAGACGGTAGTGGTTCGGTCCGGGCAGTCGGTCTTCGAGGCTCGCGCCGTGGTGCTTGCCGTGCCGCCGACGGCGGCGGCGCGGATCGCTTTCAGCCCTGCGCCTGCGCCGGATTTGCGCCGAGCGCTCGAAGCCTGGTCCTCGGGCAGCGTCGTCAAGGCGGTGATACGCTACCGCCGCCGCTTCTGGCGCGAGGCGGGAAGGAGCGGCGTCGTGATGTGGCACGCCCCGACGGGGCTGTTCGCCTGCGACAGCAGCCCGGCCGACGACCGGCCGACCCTCTCCTTCTTCGCCGGCGGACCCGCCGCGCGGGGGATGAAGGGGCTGTCGGAAGAGCAGCTGAGAATGGACATTGCCGATCTGCTCGCCGCGGCACTGGGGCCAGAGGCCCACGCCCACGACGCCTTCAGCCTGCGTGGCTGGATGGCACCGGAGGATGGCGGCTATGGCGACGTGATCACGAATGTCGCTGCCGCCGATGCCGAGACCGTGTTGCGCGCCGGCCTCCCGCGCATCCAGTTCGCCTTCTCGGAACTCTCGCCCAGCTTTCCCGGATATGTGGAAGGCGCCATCGTGGCGGGTCGGGCTTCGGCCGAGCGGGTGATGGCGCTCCTGGCGACGGCGTAAGCGGGGGTTCCTCCTGTCACTCGCTCATGTCGCGAAGGGTGTGCATCCTGACGATCTTCACCTTGCGCAGGCCGGGAAGGCGCACGATCCCCTTCTCCTTCAACCTGGAGAACACGCGTGACACGGTCTCGATGGTGAGGCCGAGATAGTCGCCGATGTCGCTGCGCGACATCGGCAGGTCGATCTCCTCCAGGTCACCCTGGCGGGCCGCCATGTCGAGCAGGAAGGCCGCCACGCGTTCGGCGGCGTTCTGTCGGCCGAGCACCAGAAGATGCTCCTGGGCCCGAACGAGGCTCTGGAGGGCGAGCGGCAGGAGTTCGCGCGAGAAGTCGATGCCGGCGTGCGGGCGCATCACCCGGATGCCGGTCGCGCCGATCGCCTCGGCGAAGAAGTGGTGCGTCTTGTCGGCCTCGAAGCCGAAGACCTCGCCGGAAAGATGGAAGGCGGAGATCTGGCGGCGTCCGTCGGCCAGGAGGCGGTAGACGCGGACCGCGCCGAACTCGACCTGATAGAGGTCTCCCGCCTTCTCGCCCTGAGCGTAGATTTCAGAACCGGAGGAATAGAGCGTCGCCGGTTGCAAAGGCGATGCCGGCAGCAACGCCTCGAAGCCCGTTCCGGCGCCGGTGCCGAGGAGAGTGGCGCTACGGAATTCCATGGAGGTGTGTATCGTCATCGGTCGCTCCCGTTCTTGGTGTCGGGAGGAAACTCGCCCAATCCGCGCGCGGGCGAAATTCGGTTATGTCCCTACGGATAACTACGTAGTGAGGATCGAAGCCGAGATCTCGGGTACCACGGCGGAGACCGCCTCTATGAGCGCGGGACCGAGGAGTGGCTTGGGCAGCTGCCTGAGGGCGAAGCTTCCAGGCAGCATCGCCATCCTGTCCAGAAGCACCACCACCGGACGGGAGGAACCGGCTATCTCCGCAAGCCGGGAGAGGTTCTGTTCGCCACCTTCGATCGCGTCCTCGTCAACGATCGCGCAGGAGAAGTCTTCAGCTTGCGGTGCTGCGAAAACCGTCTCGAACCCCTTGTGCGAATCGACCTTGAATCCTTCCGCCTCGAGCGTGAACTCGATCGATTTGCGCAGTTCCTCTCCGGGAACGACGACAAGGATCGTCTTGGGCGGCTGCAAGGACATTCTCCCGAACGAGGACGGCGGCCGGAGGATCAGGCCATAACGCTCTCGGGTACGCTTGCAGTGAAAGAGACGCCTTGCGCGAAATCAAACCCGGCGTCGCTGACGGGCTACTTCGATACGAATCCTGCGGCGAGCGCAATCCGCACCAGTTCGGGCAGGCTGCGGGCCTCCATCTTGGCCATGACGTTGGCGCGATGCACCTCGACGGTCCGGGGGCTGATGTCGAGATCGTAGGCGATCGTCTTGTTGGCGTGGCCCGCCACCACCCCCGACAGCACCTCGCGCTCGCGCTCGCTGAGTTGGGCGAGCCGCTCCAGGATCGCGTGGATGTCCTGGTCGCCCGCGTTCCGGTCCAGTTCCCGGGCGGCGCGTTCGATTGCCGCGATCAGGGTGTCGTCCTCGAACGGTTTCTCGATGAAGTCGAGAGCACCGGCTTTCATCGCTTCGACGGCCATCGGTACGTCCCCGTGGCCGGTGATCACGATGGACGGGATCCTGGCCGCAAGTTCCTTCAGCTTCCGGATCAGGTCGACGCCGCTGATGTCCGGCATGCGAAGGTCCGTCACCAGGCATCCGTTGCGGATCGTCGGCGCGGCCGCGAGGAAGGCGGTGGCCGAATCGTGCAGCCGCACCGCGAAGCCGGAAACGGTCAGCATGAAGGCCAGCGACTTGCGCACCGGTTCCTCGTCGTCGACGATGTGGACGATGTAGTCACCTCTCTCCATCGGTAGCCTCGCTTCGGATCGCCGGCAGGGTGAAGCGGAAGGTGGCTCCGCCGTCGGCGTTGCGGCTGGCCACCATCCGGCCGCCATGGGACTCTATGATTCGCTTCGAAATCGAAAGCCCGATGCCCATGCCGCCGGCCTTCGACGTGACGAAGGGCTGGAAAAGCCGCGCCGCGATCTCCTCCGATATGCCTGGCCCGGTGTCCGACACCTCCACGGCTGCCATGTCCCCGTCCGGCAAGGTTCGTATCGTCAGTTCGCGCCTCGTGCTGTCGCGCATGGCCTCCATCGCGTTGCGCATCAGGTTGATGAGCACCTGCTGGATCTGGACCCGGTCCGCAAGCACCATGTCGGCCCCCGGACGATAGTCGAAGACCGTTCGGACACCGCGTTCGCGCGAGCCGACCAGCGCCAGCGCGCCGGCCTCCTCGACCATCTTGCGGATGTCTTCGGCGGTCTTTTCCGTCTCGCCGCGCATCACGAATTCGCGCAGGTGCCGGATGATCTGTCCGGCGCGCAGCGACTGCCGGGAGATCTCCTCCAGGGCCTCGCGCATGCGGGAGGCCGTCTCGTCCCCGACATTGCGCAGCAGCCGGCTGCAACCTTGCGCATAATTGGCGATCGCCGAGAGCGGCTGGTTCAGTTCGTGCGCCAGCGTCGAGGCCATCTCGCCCAGTTCGTTCAGACGTGCCAGCCGCGCGAGTTCGCCCTGCACCTCCTGGAGGCGGGCTTCCGATTCTTCCCGCTCGGTCAGGTCGCGGATGAAGCCGGTGAAGTAGAGCCTGTCCTTGGCCTTCATCTCGCCGACCGCGAGCTTCATGGGGAACGTCGATCCGTCCTTCCTCCGGCCGACGACGACCCGGTCGATGCCGATGATCCGTCTCTCGCCGGTCATGAGGTAGCGATGCATGTAGCCGTCGTGCTCGCCGCGATAGGGTTCCGGCATCAGCACGCGCACGTTCTGGCCGATCACCTCGTCGGACCTGTAGCCGAACTGGCGGACGGCAGCCGAGTTGAACGACACGATCGTGCCGTCCTTCTCGATGACGACGGTGGCGTCGAGCACCGTGTCCAGGATCGACTTCAGATGCGCCTCCCGCTCTTCCAGCATCGCCTGGGTGCGGGCGGCGATGGTGCGGGCGCGGTGCACGCCCTCGCCGATCGCGATCGTCGCGAGACCCACCGCCGCGTAGATGGCGAGCTCGGTGGCGCCGATGGTCCCGGCGAGCGAGCCGAAGTACCAGGCGCCGGCCAGCGAGAGCGCGAGCGAAAGGAGTGCCGGGCCGAGACCGCAGATGGTGGAGGCGATCAGGATCGCCGGAACGAACGGCGCGAAGACGGCGCCATGCTGCAGCAACCCGTGGAGCAGATAGCGGATCACGAAGAGCGCCAGCACGGCGCCCGCCGCGACGGCGTATGCGGTCACACCGCGGCATTCGGGGAGGAGCGTTCCGAACCTGTCACGCTCCACCGTGTCGGCGCTGGGGCTACCGTGCATGGACCCGTCCGGCCGCAAGCTCGCCGTGCGCGCGCACGGGATTGCCGCGAACTCCCTCGGGGGACGCTTCGACCAAAGACAGACTAACGAACGGTATCAATGCGCAACCACTCCTCGATCTGCCAATACTCGCAACTTCCACCCGGCGTGGTCAATGATCCAGCGGGTGATCCCTGAAGAAGGCAGGTGTATCGGAGAAGATCGGTGGCACTGGCCCGGCCACCGCCCCAGTCGGCGGCTCCGGGCGGTGGCCCTAGGCTGCGCTAGGGCTTCTCGACGCGCGCCACCCGATAGGTGTGCATGGCACCGCCGCTGCTGACGGAGATGTATTCGCCGGTCACGAAACGTTCCTCGCCGAGCCGGAAGCCCACCTCGTCGTCGCGGTCGCCTTCGGCATAGTCGAAATACCACTGGCCGCCCGGCTTGCGGCGGAGCCGGCCGATGCGGTCGTCCGCGCCATGGCGGAAATGCCTCACCCGACAGGCGTCCTGGTGCTTCTTCCATTCGGCGGGGTCGAGGTGGCCTTCGGTTTCGAGAGGCACGAGGATGTCGTAGCCTTCCTCGCGGTCGCCGTCCGGATGCCCCTTTTCCCGCGCGAGCAGGAGGCGCACGTGCCGGAATTTCGGGGTGAGGTCCTTCAACTGTGTCATGGGCGGTTTCCTTTCCTGCCGCGACTGTTAGCGCGGGAGCAAAGCCGGGCCTTGATCGGAATCAAAATCGCCGATCAGCCGGCCGGGAAGAGTGCCCGGACCAGATAGGGCGTGAGAAGAAATGCTCCGTAGCCGACCGCGGCCGCCGCGATGCTCGCCACCCCAAGCGGCGTCCAGTATCGGACCGGGCCCCCC
>CATMOC010000076.1 GCA_950071955.1 uncultured Mesorhizobium sp.
CGGTGCTGACCGTGGCCGGAGAGTTGACCGACCTTGGACTGGTGCTGGGCGGCCCTGATGCTGGATTGTTCAGTCTGAATGTCGACACCGCCAGCGACCTGATCATGCTGACGGCTGTGGCCGTTGGCCTGGCCGGCGACTACAACAGCAACGGCATCGTCGATGCGGCCGGCGTTATGCGCCCGTTCGACCTCGTCATTCTCGGCACCGGCTACAAGGTTGACCGCTACCTCGCTCCCGCCCATTATGTCGGCCGCGGCGGCGTCACGCTGGAAGAGGCGTGGAGCAAGGACGGGCCGCGCTCCTATCTCGGCATGACGATGCCGGGCTTTCCCAATTTCTTCATGCTGTACGGGCCAGGTAGCCAGGCCCGCGCCGGCGGCCTGCCGTCCTGGATCGAGATCTGGACGCGTTATGTTGCCGACAAGATAGTCCGCATGATCGAGCGCGGCGCGCGCTCGATCGATCTGCGGAAGGAGGCGTTCGACGTCTACAATGCCTCAGTCGACGAGCGAGCCAGCGCGCTATTGTGGGAAACCGACGGCAAGGGCAGCTACTACGTGACGAAGGAAGGCCGATCGATCGTCAACCAGCCGTGGCGCAACTACGAGTACCACGCCGCCATCGTGAAATCCGGACTGGAAGACTACATCGTCCGGTGACTGCCGCGGCGACGGCGACAATGGAGATCGTGCAGCGATGCCCGAACGGCGGGCAACTCCACCATGATGGTGATCGAAGGGGAGACTGTATCGATTGCAGTTCACGGGAGTAGTCCGAAGCCGACGAGATTCGACTAGCCCGGCGGACGGAAATAGCCCGGAATGTCCGCACGTTTGACCTTTCCGGTCGCGGTGCGGGGAAGGTTTTCCTCGGCCATGAAATGGTAGAGGCGCGGTGTCTTGTAGCTGGACAGGGTTTCCCCGAGTGATTTCCGCAACTCCGACTCCAGCACTGCCGTGTCCGTCCCCGGAGACGGAACCACCAGCGCTGCAACGATCTCGTTGCGGACGGGGTCGGGCACCGGGACGACGAAGGCGAGTTTCACGCCCGCGTGGCTCATGAGGGTCTCCTCCACTTCCGCAGGGGAGACGCTGATGCCGCCGCTCTTGATGAGTTCCTTCAGGCGACCCCTGAAATAGAGGTAGCCGTCCTCGTCATACGAGCCAAGGTCGCCGGTCCTGAAGAAGCCGTCTTTCGTGAACGCGGCTTCATTCTTGTCCTGGTCCTTGTAGTATCCCTTCGTCACGCGTCCGCGCACTTGTATCTCTCCCGTTTCTCCGGGCTTGCACGGCGTCAGCGTCTGTGGGTCCACGACCCGTTGCTCGACGCCTTCGACCCGCCGGCCGATGCTGGCGTGGACCTTGTCGCGCGGATCGAGCTTCCCATCGGTCAGGTTGCAGTTGCCGTAGGTTTCCGTCAGGCCGTAGACGTGGCAGATCTCCGTCGCTCCAAGTTCGACGATCCGCTGGATCTGCTCCGGCGTGCCCACGCAGGCACCCGACCGCAACGAGGAAAGGTCACGTTCCGGCCAGTCCGGATGTTCGAGCATGGCCTCCGCCATGTTGGGCGAGCCGTGGAATATCGTACACGCCTCAGCCTCGATCAGTCGCAGCGCTTCCCCGGCCTCGAAATACTCCTGCATGACCACCGCCCCGGCATGCGTCAACGCGTTGAAAAGGATGTTTTCGCAACCGAGCGCCCAGAACATCGATACGGCGGCCCAGAACCGGTCGCCCGGCACCACATGCATGCGGCTCCCGAGGTGCCACATGTTCTCGATCAGGTGTCGGTGGACGAGTTGGACGCCCTTCGGGGTCGATGTCGACCCGGACGTGTAGAGGAGGGCGGTCAGGTCGTCCGGTGCGACCGCTGACGCGAGCGCATCGAGTGTCTCGTCGGTGACCGTGACACCGGCAGCGGTCAGCTCGGCGAAGGAAAGGCTGCCGGCCCGCCCGCGTTCGCCGACGTGGACGAACTTCTCCAGCTTCGGAAGGTTGTCGGCGAAGGGCTCGAGCCCGGCGAGGATCTCGACGTAGTCGTACTTCAGGAACCGATCGGCATGGATCAGCATCTTCGAGTCGGAATGGTTGAGGATATAGGCCAGCTCGGCCCCGGTGACGTAGGTATTGACCGAAACCATCACCGCCCCGATCGAGCAGATGGCGAGGTCGGCCAAGATCCACTCCGCCTTGTTGCCCATCAGGATCGCTACATGGTCGCCAGGCGCGATGCCGGTTGCCAGCAGACCTTTTGCCACCGCCCTGACTTCCCGCCACAGTTCGCGATACGTGTATCGCTGGTCACCCGCGACGAGCGCCTCGTAATCGCCATAGCGCTCCCCCTGCTCGGCCAGCAGCGATGGGATCGTGCGAGATTTCGGCATGTCGGCAGGGTTCATCATCCCGTCCCGTCTCCTTCCATGGATCGGCCGGACACGAGACGCCCGGCGGATCCCGCCGTCATCCGGGCGCGTGCGATACGAGCTTTGTCGCCAGATAGGCCTCGACGGCTTCCGGCCCGCCCTCCGATCCGTAGCCGGAATCCTTGACCCCGCCAAAGGGCAGTTCCGCTAGCGCCAGACCGAAATGGTTTACCGAGAGCATTCCCGTCTCGACTTCCTCGTCGAGCCGTTTGCGGGTTTCCAGCGACCGCGTGAAGGCGTAGGCGGCCAGTCCGTAGGGCAGGCGGTTGGCTTCCTCGATCGCGTCGTCCACGGAGGAGAACCTCGAAACGAGAGCCACCGGACCGAACGGTTCCTCGTTCATGGCCCGCGCGTCGCGCGGCACGTCCGCAAGGATGGTCGGTTCGTAATAGTAGCCCTTGTTGCCGATCCGGTTGCCGCCGCCGACGAGCGTCGCGCCTCTGGACATGGCATCGCCGACGAACGCCTCGACCGCATCGCGTCGCCGGTCGTTGGCGAGCGCTCCCATCGTGACGCCGTCCACCGCGCCGTCGCCGACCTTGATCTTCGCCACGTTTTCCCTGAACCGCGACAGGAACTCGTCGTGGACTTCGTCCTGGATGAGGAAACGCGTCGGCGCGATACAGACCTGGCCGGCGTTGCGGAACTTTGAGCCGGCGAGCACCGCCACGGCCTTGTCGAGATCGGCGTCGGCAAAGACCATCGACGGCGCATGGCCGCCGAGTTCCATCGTGGTGCGCTTCATGTGACTGCCCGCGAGTGCGGCAAGGTGCTTGCCGACCACGGTCGAACCGGTGAACGAGATCTTCCGGATGACCGGGCTTGCGATCAGGAACTCCGATATCTCGGCCGGAACGCCGTAGACAAGGTTCAGGACCCCGGCCGGCAGGCCCGCATCCTCGAGCGCCTTCGCCAGCGCCGCCGGAGAGGCCGGCGTCTCTTCGGGCGGCTTGATGATTACCGAGCATCCCGCTGCCAGCGCCGCGCCGATCTTCCGGGCAGCCTGGCTTACGGGAAAGTTCCAGGGCGTGAAGGCAGCCACGGGACCGACCGGCTCCTTCAGCACCAGCTGCGATACCCCTGCGACACGCGCTGGGACTATCCGCCCGTAGGTGCGTCGCGCCTCTTCCGCGCACCATTCGAGGATCTCGGACGAAGCGGCGAGTTCCGCCCTCGCTTCGGCTATGGGCTTGCCCTGTTCGGCCGTCATCACCGCGGCGATCGCCCCGGCGCGCTCCCGCAGCAGGGCCGCGGCGCGGCGAAGCGTGTCAGAACGCACGAGCGGCGAGGTCCGTCGCCACGTCCGGAAACCCTTGTCGGCTGCCTCGACCGCCGCCTCGAGGTCTTCGGTGCCGGCGTGGGCGACCTTTCCGATCTCCTCCTCGGTAGCGGGATTGACGACTGGCAAGGTCCGGCCCGACCGCGAGCCGGTCCATACGCCGCCGATGAAGAGTCTGGTGTCCGGATACATTGGATTTCTCCTTTTTCGCGGCCGCAGCGGGCTGCGCCGGGCTTTGCGGACGTCGACGATGCGACGGCGCGTCGCGCCGCTCGTGCCCGGCGGGGACGTCTGGCACCCGTGACGCGCTGTTTTGTCCGCACAGTATTAGGAACCGGACCGGCACAGTGCACCTGGGCCCGCTGGATATCAGCTATGCACCCCTCCTGGCCTAGGCACATGCGGCACCGTCTCGATGCGACCGGCCCGGTCCGATCAGCGCGTTTGCGGATTCCTGAACGTATGGCGACTGCGCTCCAGTTCCCGCGGCGTGGGAGCTGCCGTCTTCGACCGAGGCGCACTCGTCAAGTGTGGAATCGCGAGAACGGTTCGCGCTGGACGCCCTCCTCATAACTGCTATCGACATCGACACCTTTCGATGCGCTCATGCCGCCGGTATCGTGAGCGTTCACATGATGGCCGGCACCTGCCGGCCTCCCGACCCATACCCGCCCTGAAGGCCCGTGATGGCTTACCTGCCCGACGATACGCCGCTGCCTGAACCGACGCCCGACGACTATCCCTATTGGGAATCGCACGCCGCGCGCGAACTGCGGATCCAGCAATGCGCCGATTGCGGAACGTTTCGGCATCCTCCCGTTCCGCTTTGCTCGCGCTGCGCAAGCAGCAATGTGACGTGGACCCAAGTCTCAGGGCGGGGCGAGGTTTTTTCCTACGTCGTCGTCCACTACGCGACCCATCCCGCGCTGAAGCAGGCCGTGCCCTACAACGTCGCCGTGGTGATGCTGGAGGACGCAAGTGACGTCCGCCTGGTCTCGAACGTCGTGGACGCCGCGCCGGAGGAGATGCGGATTGGCCTCAAGGTGGAGCTCTTCTGGGACGCCGTCCCGGGGGATACCTTTCTGCCGCGCTTTCGCAAGGCCTGACCCGCCCGTCGCAAACAGGAAGAGAGGACATTGGATGACAACGGCCAGGCCGGAGGAAGTCGCCGCATTCGCCGACAGCTGCGCCATAGCTGGCATCGGGCAGACGGAGTTTGCCAAACGCGGCGGGATCACCGACAGGACCGAATTCCATCTGTGCTGCGAGGCGATCCGCATGGCGGCCGAGGACGCAGGCCTCGACGTGCACGACATCGACGGCTTCGCCTCCTACGGCCCGGAGCGGCACGAGCCGGTTCTGCTGCAGGTGGCGCTCGGCATCCCGGAGATACGCTTCTCCAATCTGGTCTGGGGCGCAGGCGGCGGCGGCTGCACCGGGGCGGTGATGAACGCCGCGCTGGCGGTTCACGCCGGCATCTGCAAGCACGTCGCGGTCTACCGTTCGCTCTGCCAAGGGCAGTACCATCGCTACGGCCAGTACAATCCCGGTGCCGTCGGCGGAAGCTACATGGCGCCGTTCGGCCTGATGAGCCCGGGCCAGAAGACCGCGCTGCCCTTCCGGCGCCACATGCATGTCTACGGCACGCCGGTCGAGGCGCTCGGGCATGTCGCCGTCACGTTCCGGGAACACGCCCAGACGAACCCCGCCGCGCTGATGTACGGCAAGCCCATGACGCTCGAGGACCATGCGAATTCGCGCATGATCGTCGACCCGTACCGTCTTTACGACTGCTGTCTCGAAACCGACGGCGCGGCGGCGATCATCGTCACGTCCAAGGAGCGCGCTAGGGATCTTCGCCAGAAGCCGACCCGAATTCTCGCGGCGGTCCAGGCCAGCGGCGAAGGATGGGGCATGGGTCCGATGGGCTCCAACAACATGCCCGTCGAAACCTATCACACCACCAATGCGCAGCCCGTCGCCCGACACCTCTTTCCGATGGCCGGGATCTCCCCGCAGGACCTCGACTGCGCCCAGATCTACGATGCGTTCTCGTCCATCGTGATCATGGCGCTTGAGGACTACGGCGTGTGCGAACCCGGCGAAGGCGCCGATTTCGTCATGCAGGGAAACCTGCGGCGCGACGGTGGCAAGCTGCCGACCAACACGGCCGGCGGCCTTCTTTCCGAGGGATACCTACAGGGCTTCAACCTGATCCCCGAAGCCGTCCGCCAGATGCGCGGCACGTCGCTCAACCAGGTTGCCGACGCCGAGACATGCCTCGTCACCTCCGGGGGCGGGGGCGGGCACAAGAGCGCGCTGATCCTCGCCGTATGAACGGGAGCGAACGAACCATGGCCCCCGCCGTGCAGGTGCTTTGCGATGCCGTCGCCGACCTCGGCGAAGGTCCGCTCTGGTCGGGGGACGAGAACGCCCTCTACTGGCTCGATATGACCAATCGCGTCATCTGGCGCCACGAGGTGGGCCGCAATGAGACACGCTCCTATAAGGTGACGGGCATCCCGACGGCGATGGCGTTGCGCGCGCGGGGTGGTCTTATCCTGGCTCTCCGCAACGGATTCGCGTTCCTTGACACGGCGACGGGCGAGGAACGGCGATTCGAGGTCGATGTCGATTTCAGCCGCGAACGCTTCAACGATGCCAAATGCGACCGGCGCGGCCGGTTCTTCGTCGGAAGCATGGACAAGTCTTGGAAGGAGCCGATCGGCGGTCTCTGGCGCCTCGATCCGGATCTTTCGCTCCACCGCGTCGACGATGGAATCTTGGTAGGCAACGGCATGGCGTTTTCGCCCGACGACACGGTGCTGTATTTTTCCGATTCCCGGACAGGCTACGTCTATGCCTACGACTATGACATCGAGACCGGCTTGCCGGCGAACCGGCGTGTGCATCTCGATTTCCGCGGTCGGACAGCTCACCCCGACGGCTGCACGGTCGACGACGAAGGCTGCCTGTGGATCGCGGAACTGGGAACGGGCGCTGTCGGCCGCTACGCGCCAGACGGCACCCGGATCGGGGAGATTCACGTACCGACGACACGGGTGACCTCCGTCGCATTCGGCGGCACCGACCTTCGCACGCTCTACGTGACCTCGATGCAGTACGGTTTGAGCGAGGCCCAGCTGGCCGCCGAGACGGATGCCGGCCGCACTTTCCATACGCGGCCCGGCGCGACCGGACTGGCCGAACCGAAATTCGCGGGTTAGCCCCGCGCTCCTTTTCAGCAGTTCCGACGCGAAACGTGTGCCCCAGGGTCGGCGGCCTGGCACTCCCCCAATGAGATGCGCGGCGTCATCGCCCCATCATCTGTCCCGGCAGGAAGGTGCAGATCGAGGGAAATGCCAGCAGCAGCGCGAGCACCAGCAACTCGGCGATCACGAACGGCTGGACGCCCTTGAAGAGTTCCGATGCCGAGACACGCCCGTCCGAGGCGGCAACCACCGCGAACAAGTTTATCCCGATTGGCGGCGTGATGGCTGCGATCTCGATCAGCTTGACCACGATGATCCCGAACCAGATCGGGTTGATGTCGAGCGCCAGTACCGTGGGGAACAGGAACGGCAGAGTGATCACCAGCATCGGCACCGGATCCATGAACATGCCGAAGATGAAGTAGCCGATGACCACGCAGGCCATGAAGGTGAAGGGCGTGAACCCGCCCGCGGTCAGCACGTCGGTCAATTCCGACACCGATCCGTAGAACAGCAGCAGGCGCGAGAAGAGCATGCCCGCGACGAGGATGAGGAAGATGGATGCGGCAATCGTCGCGGTCTTCTTCAGCGATGACACGAACAGCGGCCAGGTCATGCGACGCTTCAGGAGAGCGATCAGGAACGCTCCGACTGCACCGACCGCGCCGGCTGCCGACGGCGACATCAGCCCCGTATAGATGCCGCCGAGGACGATCAGGATAAGCAGCGCGGCCGGCCAGATGTCGAGCAGTCCGGCAAACTTCTCCCGCGCGGTGAAACGTTCGGAACTCACCGGGGCGAGGCTAGGGCGAAGCCTGACCGAGACGGTCACGGTAAGGATGAGGACGGCCGCCGTCAGCAGGCCGGGCAGGATGCCTGCGATAAGCATCGCGCCGATCGAAGTCTCTGTCAGGATGCCGTAGAGCACCATGGTGAGCGACGGCGGGATCATCGCGGCCAGCGCACCCGAAGCCGCGATGCAGCCGACGCCGAAACCCCGATGGTAGCCGAGCCGCTCGATCTCTGGCAGCGCGACCCGCGTGAAGATCGCGGAGTTTACGATCGTCGAGCCCGAAATTGCCGCGAACCCGGCAGATGCCAGCACCGTTGCGTTGTAGACGCCGCCTCTGAAGCCGCCGATGAACCGGTAGCAGGCCTGGTAGAGGTCGGAAATGATGCGCGTGCCGCCGGCGATCTCGCCCATCAGGATGAACATGGGAATGATCGCGAAGGAATAGCCGCTGGAAACCGAAAAGGTGATCGTGCGAACCGTGCCGAGGACGAAAGCGTCCCCGATGAGCGCATACATGCCGACCAGCGTCACGGTCATGATGGACAGCGCCACCGGAATCCCGAAGGCGATCAGTCCTAGGATGGCGATGAATGCGACGAAGGCGAAAAGCGTAGGATCCATCAGATCGCTTCTTGAATGAAATGCGACTGGTCCTTCTCGTCGGGGACGATGAAGAAGCTTAGTAGCGACATCAGGAATGCAAGGGCGGCTCCGATGACAAGGATCAGCTTCACGGGATAGACAGGAATGGCATAGACGCCGGCTGTCGCCTCGCGGATGTGCCAGGCCTCCGTGAACCCGCGCCAGGACGCCGCGACGATAACTCCGTAGCAGAGCATGCCCAGAAGCGCCGTCGTGAAGCGTCTGACGCGGCCGGCCGCGGAACCCGGCTCGAAGCCGAACAGTTCGAGCTGTATGTGTGACCCGGTGAGCACCACATGGGGTTGCGCCATGAAGATGATGACGACCAGGAGCAGTTCCGTCAGTTCGAAGACGCCAAGAATCGGAGTGCTGAAAATTGAGGATCCGAGCGAATCTGCCGCGCCCGCGAGTGCGATGAGCACGATGGCGACCGAAGACAGGCAAAGCAGCGCGACCGAAACGCGCTCCGAAAGTTTTCGAAGATGTTCAGTCACGAGACTGCTCCTCCCTTGCCCATGACTGCATTCCCGCTGCGCCCGCCCGGCCCGAACCCGCCATCTCCGAGCCGCGGACTATCCGCCGCGGATCGGTAGCCGTACCCCGAAACCGCCACTCTCGGGGCGCGACAAGCGGTCCGCAGGCGGTGGACTGTTGCGCGATGCCCTAGTTGCTCGTTTCGATGTTGTTGATCACTTCCGCGGCCTGCTTGGCTGCTTCCTGCGAAACGTTGCCGGCGGTTTCCTTTTCCACCCAGAGATCGACCATGTCGGGAATGGCGTTCCTGACCTTGTCGCTATCCTTGAACTGGACCAGTTCCACGCCCTGCTCGAGCGCCTTGGCGAGGCTGTCCTTTTCGGCCTGCTCGATGTCCTCCTTCTCCTGATCGAAGGCGATCTCCGCGGCCTCGTCGATGGCCTTGATGCGCTCGGGCGACCACCCGCCCTCCTTGTACATCGCATACGGCACGTAGAAGCTCGGTCCCGACAGGGCGCCCATGTCGATGTCTATCCAGTATTTCGCCACCTCGCCCAGGCGACCCGCCATCGCGCCCGCCCAGGTCGAGAAGACGCAGTCGATCACGTTACGCTGCAGCGACTCGTACATCTCGTTGAACGGCACGGAGATCGGCGTGATGCCGATCGCCTCGAATGCCGGCGGCCAGTAGAAACCGTTGGACCGCGCCTTGAGGCCTTTCAGTTCATCGAGCGTCTCGGCCTTCTTGCTGCAGACCAGATGGAGGTTGGCCAGGCCGTGGTGAAGTATCGGATAGACCCCCGCCCGCTTGTATTCCTCCAGCGCGGCATCGGTCTTGGCGATCTCGCGCTTCGCGTCCATCGCCGCGCCGGCGCTCGGGAACGTAAAGGGCAACGCATTCGTAACGCCGTCGATCGGCAGTTCCGAGGGATAGTAGACCGGCGCCGTAACCCCCGCTGGGATCGCTCCAGAGGAGATCAGGTGAATGATCTCGTTTCCGCTGCCCAGCGAGCCGCTCCAGAAAAAGCGCATGGTGAGGTCGCCGCCGGTGAGACGTTCGACCTCTTTCGCGAAATGCCTGTCAGCCCCCGAAATTGGAGAGGATTCGGCGGAGATGTGGGCGACTTTCAGCTCTTCGGACACGCCGACACCCGGCGCTGCCAGCAACGCCGCGATGGCGATCGTCCAGGCGTGGTGTTTCATCTCTTCTCCTCCCGTGTGCAATTGGCTGGGCGCAGCGCACAAGACGTTGGCGTGGGCGCTCGGCGACGGATCGAGTCTAGGTGACTTCCCCATCGGGGGCTATGTTGGGAATGCGCATAACAGCTAATCGAGCGCAGTCGAGCCTGCCGGTGCACAATGTCTTCTGCCTCGTTTCGGTCGTCCGCCACAGCCCCTTCCGACACAGCGGAACTCCCATGGATCACCACCAGGAAAAGCGCCTCGAAACGTTTCTCGAGCGGGAGGAGATCTTCGACCTCGTGCGACGCGAGCGGTTCGCGCGAGACCGTCGCCGTTTCGACATGATGAGGGCGTGCTTCCACGAAGACGCCTACGTCCGCACGAGCTGGTACGACGGACGCGGCGCGGAGGCATACATCGAAGCCACGCGCGAATGGATGGGCAAGCGCGGGGGCGGCACCCATTGGGTCTTTCCCGCATTGGCCGAGATCAACGGCGATCGCGCGACCGTGGAAAGCCCGGCAATGATCTCCAGCCGGACGAGGCTCGACGGCACTGAAATCGATGTCCACGTTTTCTGCCGGTTCTTCTCGCGCGCGGTACGAAACGACGGCGAGTGGTCGCTCTTCAGCTTCGAGGTGCTGTTCGAACGCGACATCGTGCAGGCCGTCGATCCGGCAAACGAGTTGCCCATCGATCAAACGATGCTCGCGAAGCTGCGACCGTCCTACAGGCACATCGCCTATCTTCAGCAAAGCCGCGGCGTGAACATCAACCCGGACCTCCTCGGCGATGACCGGCAGCTCTGGATCGGCATCAAGGCGGTCTACTCGGGCGCCATCGATGGACGCGACGACTGGGAGCTCGCCGAGACCTTCTTCAACTCGGTGACGCGGCGGGTCTTCTCGAC
>CATMOC010000077.1 GCA_950071955.1 uncultured Mesorhizobium sp.
GTTCGACGGCATTCCGACGGGAGCGGACGGGCTGCACGCCTATTTCGTCCACTCCTACCACCTTGCGGCGAAGCGCCCGGAGGATGTCTTGGCTGTGACCGACTATGGCGGCGAGGTCACGGCAGCCGTCGCGCACGGCAATCGCGCGGGCACGCAGTTCCATCCGGAGAAGAGCCAGACGCTCGGCCTGGCCCTGATCGCGAACTTTCTGAGGTGGAAGCCTTGATCCTCTTTCCGGCAATAGACCTGAAGGACGGCCAGTGCGTGCGCCTGAAGCTCGGGGACATGGCGACGGCGACCGTCTACAATCCCGACCCCGCGGCGCAGGCGAAAGCCTTCGAGGATCAGGGTTTCGAATGGCTGCACGTCGTCGATCTCAACGGCGCCTTCGAAGGCCAGAGCGTCAACGGCGCGGCGGTCGAGGCGATCCTGAAAGCGACCAGGAACCCGGTGCAGCTCGGCGGCGGCATCCGCACCCTCGCCCACATCGAAGACTGGCTGAAAAAGGGCCTCGCCCGGGTGATCCTGGGCACGATCGCCGTGCGCGATCCCGACCTCGTAAGAGAGGCCTGCAAACGCTTTCCAGGCAAGGTGGCCGTCGGCATCGACGCAAAGGGCGGCAAGGTGGCGGTCGAGGGTTGGGCCGAGGCCTCGTCGCTTGGCGTGATCGAACTGGCGAGGAAATTCGAAGGCGCGGGTGTCGCGGCGATCGTCTACACCGATATCGACCGCGACGGGGTGCTGACCGGCATCAACTGGGAATCCACCATCGAACTGGCCGAGGCCGTTTCGATCCCGGTCATTGCCTCGGGCGGTCTCGCCTCGATAGCCGACATCGTGCGCATGACCATGCCCGATGCCGCAAAACTCGAAGGCGCCATCTCGGGCCGGGCACTCTACGACGGGCGGATCGACCCCGCCGAAGCGCTGTCGATCCTGTCCGGCAATTCAAAGCCGCCGCGCGGCATGCTAGACTGACGGCATGAACATCCAGTCGAGACTGCCGACCACACCGGACGAATTCCTGCGCTGGAACGAAGGGCGCGAGGGCAAGCGGGAGTTCGTGCGGGGAAGGGTGGTCGAGATGATGATCAACGTCACGAAGCGCCATGCCGTACTCGCGACCAGGCTTGCGGCAATTCTGCTTCGTCAATTCCCCTATCCGGAATTCGCGGTCGGCTCTGCAGACTTTGGCGTGAGGACGCCCGCGGGAATCCGCTATCCGGATATCTTCGTCGATCGGGCGACACCGGAAAGCCTGGACAGCGATCTGGCAGCCTCGTGCCCAATCCTTCTCGCCGAAGTGCTGTCGTCGTCGTCACACGATCGGGATTTTGTCGAGAAGCTGTCGGATTACACGGGCGTGGAGACGCTGCTGTACTACCTGATCGTTTCACAGGACGATCCGCGCGTATGGCAGTGGTCTCGGACAGGTGGAGGATGGGTGGGGCCTGCGGAACTCGCGGGTCGCGATAAGTGCATCGAGCTTCCGGACCTGGGCGCCAGGGTCGAACTGTCGGAACTCTATGCCGGGATCGGGCAGTGATCACCTCATGACACTCAAATCCCGCGTCATACCCTGCCTGGACGTCAAGGACGGTCGTGTCGTCAAGGGCGTCAACTTCCTCGACCTCGTCGATGCCGGCGATCCGGTCGAGGCGGCCAAGGCCTATGATGCGGCAGGTGCAGACGAACTCTGCTTCCTGGACATCACCGCTTCCTCCGACAACCGCGAGACGATCTTCGACGTCGTCGCCCGCACGGCCGAACAGTGCTTCATGCCGCTGACGGTCGGCGGGGGCGTCCGCCAGATCGCCGACGTCCGCAAGCTGCTTCTGGCCGGCGCCGACAAGGTGTCGATCAACACGGCGGCGGTCAACGACCCGGATTTCGTCGCCGCGGCCGCCGACAAGTTCGGCAACCAGTGCATCGTCGTCGCCATCGACGCCAAGAAGGTCTCCCGGCCGGGTGAGCGGAACCGGTGGGAGATCTTCACCCATGGCGGGCGCACCCCGACGGGCATCGATGCGATCGAGTTCGCGCGGAGGGTCGTTGATCTCGGCGCCGGCGAGATTCTGCTGACCTCGATGGACCGCGACGGAACCAAGGCGGGCTACGACCTGCCGCTCACCCGCGCGGTGGCCGATGCGGTCCGCGTGCCGGTGATCGCCTCGGGCGGGGTGGGAACGCTCGATCATCTCGTCGAAGGCATCCGCGACGGCCATGCGACGGCGGTGCTCGCCGCCTCGATCTTCCATTTCGGCACCTACACCATCGCCGCGGCGAAGGCGCATATGGCGGCGGCCGGGCTCGCCATGCGACTCGACTCGCCTGCCCATCCGCACTAAACGCCCGCCATGGCCGATTTTTCGCTCGCCGACCTCGAACGGATCATCCGGGAACGCGCCCGTTCGGGCGATCCGGATTCGTGGACCGCGAAGCTCTTCGCATCCGGGATGGAGAAGGCCGCCAAGAAATTGGGCGAAGAGGCGGTGGAGACGGTGATTTCCGCCGTCGGCGGCGACCGCGACGGCCTCGTTTCGGAAAGCGCCGATCTCCTCTATCATTGGCTTGTGGTGCTCGCGATCGCCGAGGTTCCGTTGTCGCGCGTGCTGGATGAACTCGAGCGCCGGACAGGACAGTCGGGAGTGGCCGAAAAGGCCGCGCGGTCGCCTGGCCGGGCATGAGGATGGGGCGGTTGGCTCTCGATGAAGCGGCGGCGGCGATGGATCAACTTGCACCGAATTTGAGATATTCGCCCTATCGCTTTTTCACGGCGGAGAGATGGGCCGGGTTCCGGGCCGACACCCCGCTGACGCTCAGCGAGGACGAGGTTCAGCGCCTGAGTTCGCTCAACGATCCCATCGATCTCGATGAAGTGGCGCGGGTCTATCTCTCCATGTCGCGCCTGCTTTCGGCGCATGTCGAGGCCTCGCAACTCCTGTTTCGCCAGCGCCAGGTCTTCTTCAACGCCGACGACGCGGTGAAGACCCCGTTCATCATCGGCATCGCCGGGTCGGTCGCCGTCGGAAAGTCGGCCACCGCGCGCATCCTGAAGGAACTGCTCGCCCGCTGGCCGTCGAGCCCGAAGGTCGACCTGGTGACGACGGACGGCTTCCTTTATCCGAACGAGGTGCTGCGCCGCGAGAACCTGATGGAACGCAAGGGGTTTCCCGACAGCTACGATGTCGGCGCGCTCCTGCGGTTTTTGTCCGGCATCAAGTCGGGCGAGCGAAACGTTCCCGCGCCGCTCTATTCGCACCTCACCTACGACGTGCTGCCCGGCGAATATGCGCTGATCGACCGGCCCGACATCCTGATCTTCGAGGGCATCAACGTGCTCCAGACGCGCGAACTGCCGAAGGACGGGCGCGCGGTTCCCGTGGTGTCGGATTTCTTCGATTTTTCCATCTTCCTCGACGCCGACGAAAACCTGATCCACAAATGGTACATCGACCGCTTCATGCGGCTGAGGGAGACCGCGTTCCGCAATCCGGACTCCTTCTTCCATCGCTATTCGACGCTCTCGGCCGATTCCGCCAGGGCGATCGCCGAAGGGCTGTGGAACAACATCAACCTGAAGAACCTGCGCGAAAACATCCTGCCGACCCGCCCGCGCGCCGACCTGATCCTGCGCAAGGGCGCCAACCATCGGGTCGAGGAAGTGGCGCTGCGCAAGCTCTGAGGCGACGATGGCGTAACGCGCATGCGGGGCTTTCCCTTGTTTCGGCCCCCTGCTCGGGGGTAATCCGGGACGGATCGGGAGCCGGGCCGGCATGACGTGACGGGTCCGCCCCCGGACCCCTGCCCACCCGATCCCAGCGCCTGCGACCTCCGTCCGCAAGACATTGCGGGGAGGCGGACGTTGCGGCGGCTGTTTCGTCGAGGTTCAGGCTTCCGGGCGTCACGACGTGTCGGGCGCCGGCAGCGCCGGCACCGGGCGTCCGGACCGCGCAGGGATGCGCGGCAGCGGCGCCGGGGGGGCTTCGAGGGTGGCGAAACGCGCCCGACGCCGAGCCAGCCCCAGCAGGGAACGAAGCATCCGCGCCAGCGCCCGGAAATCGGCGGCGAGCCGCTCGGCGCGGTCTCCCGCGTGCGACCCCGCGATGGCCGCCGGCGCGCCGGCCGGCAGGCCGATGACGAAGGATCGGGCGACGGCTTCGCCCTGCGTCAGGAAGACGAGGGCGGGCAGCTGGAGACACAAGGGTAGGCCGGCCGCGCGGTCGGCGAGACCGGCGAAGGAGACGAGCAGCGCCAGGATCTGCTCCAGAATATCGCCCTCCCTTCTCCAGTCCATCCGTCACCTCCTCCAGTGTTCGCGGAGGCATTGTCGCAACTCCGGGAAGGGCGTGGATAAAAAGCTTTCCGACGCGATCGATCCGGCGCGAGGCAGGGCGGCATCGCGGCCGCGATGCGGTGGGGGAGTGCGGGGACGGTCTAATTCTGTCCCCGCGTGACGCGGCGCAGGGTGAGGTTGATGCGGCCTTCGTTCTTCAGGAGCATCGAGGTGCCAGGATAGATGCGGTCGACACCGTGGAAGGCGAGCCTGCCTTCGCCGCCCAGCACGACGAGATCGCCGCTCGAAAGCAGCACCGAGGCTGTCGGCGCGTTCCGGGTGGTCCCGCCGACGCGGAACAGGCAGTCGTCGCCGAGCGACAGCGACACGACCGGCGCGCCGAGTTCCTGCTCGTCGCGATCCTGGTGCAGCCCCATCTTCGCCCCGGCGGAATAGAAGTTGACCAGGCAGGCTTCCGGCGGCAGCGGGAAATTTGCGACGTCGTTCCAGATGTCGAGCAGCATCCTGGGGATCGCCGGCCACGCCTCGCCTGTCACCGGATGCGTCGCCTGGTACCGGTATCCGCGCTCCTTGTCGGTGACCCAGCCGAGCACCCCGCAATTGGTCATGCGAACGCTCATCGGCTTGCCGGTACGCGGCATCGCGGGGACGCAGAGCGGCGCCTGAGCGACGACGGCGCGGATTTCTTCGAGCAGCGCCTTCTGGGCCGCGAGGCCGAGATATCCGGGATGGTGGAGCACGCAGGGCGCGAGGGTGGGCACGGTTATCTTGTTCTGTACGAAGGTCGGATCGGCGGGCGTGGTCGCCCGCCGGCTAATGATCGCATTGAACCCGGCGCTTACTTGTCCACGCCGCCCCAGATCGCCTCGGCAGTCTTCACCACCAGCTCCAGTTTGCGCTTCTGGTCGTCCGCCGTGACCTTGTTGCCTTCCTCGGTGGAGGCGAAGCCGCATTGGGGGGCGATGCCGAGCTGGTCGAGGTCGGCATATTGCGAGGCCGCCTCGAACTTGCGCTTCAAATCCTCGATGTCCTCGAGCTCGCCGGTCTTGGTGGTGATGAAGCCGGGCAGGACGCGCTTGTTCCCCTTGGGCAGCAGGCGCAGCGGCTCCAGCCCGCCGGCGCGCTCGCTGTCGTACTCCATGAAATAGATGTCGACGCCGGTCTTGTTGAAGATCGCGTCGGCGGCGGGGTCGTAGGCGCCCTCTGCGGCATAGGTCGAGACGAAATTGCCGCGGCACATGTGCATGCCGATGACCATGTCGTCGGGGCGGTCCTTGATCGCCTCGTGCATCATGAAGGCGTAGCGGTCGATCAGCCAGTCGGGATCGAGGCCCTCGGCCTTCTTGGCCTCGCGGTGCTTGGGGTCGCACAGGTAGGCAAAGAAGATGTCGTCCATCTGGAGATAACGGCATCCGGCGTCGTAGAACACCTTCACGGCCTTGGCGTAGGTCTTCGCCAGATCGGCGAACAGGACTTCCACATCCTCCTGGTACTCTTTCGGGTGGATGTCCGCCTTGGCGGTGCGGAAGTGGCAGCAACTGGGGCCGGGAATGGAGATCTTCGGCGTCACCTTGGTGTTCGCCGCGACAAACTTGAAGTGCTCGATCATCGGGTGGTCGTCCGGGAAGTCGAGCTTGCCGGTGATGGTCGGGAACACTGGGCGCAGCTTGACGCCGTGAAACTGGACGCCTTCGTCACGCTCCTCGAGGTCGAGCCCGGTCAGGCCGCCCATGAAGTCGTAGTGCCAGAACGAGCGGCGGATCTCGCCGTCGGTCACCGCGAGCAGCCCGACCTCCTCCTGCAGCTTGATCGCGTCGCGGATGGCCTCGTCCTCGACGGACTTCAGCGCCGCGGCATCGATGGAATGGTCTTCGTAGAACTTCTTGCGGGCGTCCTTGACGGACTGGGGCCGCAGGAGGCTCCCGACATGGTCGGCGCGGTAGGGTGGCTTCGAAACGCTCGTGGAAGGCAATGCTTTCTTCTCCTGATGGAAAGGCTGATCTAGTCTACCGCATAGGCCCGGGCAGGCTCCGACTCAAGAGCCGGATCGCCGCGAATGCCGGCCAGCGTCAACCATATGCGCGGTCGGACATCGTCATGCCAAGATGCCCACTGGCAACGCAAATGGTTTTATCGTATAACAATGCAGGACCAAGGGAGGAATTCCAATGAAAATGCTGAAATGCTCCATAGCCGCTGCCGTCGCGTTCGGCGCGATGACCGTATCGACCTTCGCGCAGGACGTCACCTTGCGCTTCCACCAGATGCTGCCGCCGCAGGCGACGATCCCCGCCAAGGCGATCAAGCCCTGGGCGGAAAAGGTGATGAGCGAATCGGGCGGCCGCATCAAGGTCGAACAGTTCGACGCCATGTCGCTCGGCGGCAAGCCGCCGGAACTCTATGACCAGGCCAAGGACGGCGCCGTCGACCTGATCTGGACCGTGATCGGCTACACGCCGGGCCGCTTCCCGACCACCGAAGCCTTCGAGCTTCCGTTCGTCATGACCACCGGCGAAGCGACGTCGCGCGCTTTCCAGGAATACTGCGAGAAGCACTGCATGGACGAGTTCTCGGACGTGAAGGTGATCGCCTGGCATGCTCACGGACCCGGCCTTATCCATTCCAAGGATCCGGTCAACAAGCTCGAGGACATGAACGGCCTCAAGATCCGCGGCGGTTCGCGCGTCATCAACCAGATGCTCGAGAAGCTGGGCGCCACGCCCGTCGGCATGCCGGTTCCCGCCGTCTCGGAAGCGCTCTCCAAGGGCGTCATCACCGCCACGACGATCCCGTGGGAGGTCACGCCGGCCCTGAAGGTCAGCGAACTGGTGAAGAACCATACGACCTTCTCCGGCAAGAACGGGCTCTACACCCAGACCTTCGTCGTCGCCATGAACAAGGCCTCCTACGACGCTCTGCCCGATGACCTGAAGAAGGTCATCGACGCGAATTCCGGCATGGAGACCGCGGCCTTCTTCGGCCGCGTCATGGACGAGGGCGATGCCGCCGGCAAGGCGATCGCCGAAAAGCTCGGCAACAACATCATCGTGCTCGACGAAGCCGAGACGCAGCGCTGGAAGGATGCCGCCGAGCCGCTTATCGAGGGCTGGGAAGCCGAGATGGACGGCAAGGGCAAGGACGGCAAGGCGCTCGTCGAGGAAGCCCGCTCGCTGGTCGACAAGTATTCCGGCAATATGTAAGCCGCGAAACCACGCTCTGGACATCGACGGCCGCGGGAAACCGCGGCCGTTTCCTTTCGCGGGTCCTTCTCCCGCCGCCTCGCTCGGTGATAATCTCACCCTGAACGGACTGCGGGAGTGAGCATGAAGCGTTCGACCGTCAATCGCATTCTTGCCGAAGCGGACGAGTTCATCCGTTCCTTCGGATACCGCCTGCCGCCGTTCGCCTACTGGTCGCCTGCCGAGATGACGGAGCGCCGCAACGACATCGCAGGAATCGTCGACGCGCGGCTTGGCTGGGACATCACCGACTACGGCAAGGGCGATTTCGAGCGGCTCGGCCTGTTCCTCTTCACAGTGCGCAACGGCACGGCGGCCGATCTGAAGCGCGGTCGCGGCAAGCTCTATGCGGAAAAGATCATGATCTCGCGGCGCGACCAGCTCTCGCCGATGCACAGCCACGTCATCAAGGCCGAGGACATCGTCAACCGCGGAGGCGGAACGCTGGCGATCGAGCTTTTCGCCTCGGCCCCGGACGGTTCGATCGGCCGGGCTGCCGCCGTGTCGGTGCCGACGGACGGCGCGATGCGGACGCTCCCGCCCGGCGGGATCTTAAGACTCGCACCCGGCGAGAGCGTCACGCTGCTGCCGGGCGTGTGGCATGCCTTCTGGGCGGAGGAAAAGGACGTTCTGGTCGGCGAGGTCTCGACAGTGAACGACGACCTGACCGACAATGTCTTCGCCGAGCCGCTCGAGCGCTTCTCCGGAATCGAGGAAGATGTCGAGCCGCTCCATCTGCTCGTGTCCGACTACGGGACGTGGCTCGGCTGATACCGAGGAGGATGTAAGGGAGGTAAGAGCATGTCCGATATCGCCCATCTCGCCGCTGCCATCTTTCGCAAGGGCGCGGGCCGCGAGCGCGTCCTCGTCGCCATCGCCGGCCCGCCGGCTGCGGGAAAGTCGACGCTCGCCGAAGCGCTGGTTCCCCTTCTGCCGGAAGGTTCGGCATTCGTCCTGCCGATGGACGCCTTCCACCTCGACAACCGGATTCTCGAGGCGCGCGGCCTGATGGCGCGCAAGGGGGCGCCGGAGACGTTCGACTTCGGAGGCCTGCGCGCCACCCTGCAGCGGATTCGGACGCGCGAAAGCGACGTCGTCATTCCGCTCTTCGACCGGGCGGAGGATTTCTCGCGTGCCGGCGCCTCGGTCGTCGGCAGCGAGGTGAAGTTCGTGCTCGCCGAAGGCAATTACCTCTTGTCCGACGAGGAGCCATGGTCGGGACTGGCACCGATGTTCGACTTTGCGGTGTTCCTCGACGTTTCCGAGGGCCATGCGCCGGGGCAGGCGCGAGACCGCGTGTTTTCCAACGACTTGCCCAATGCGCGTCGCGTTCTGACGCGCCGCCGCCCCGCGGACATGGAATTGAAGGTGTAGTGCCACCGGATCGTGCATATTGGGAGCAGGGACGAACACATGAAAATCGGCTTCATCGGGCTTGGCAACGTCGGCGGCAAGCTTGCCGGGTCGCTGTTGCGCAATGGCTTCGACCTGACGGTGCGCGACCTCGATCGCGGCGCCGCCGCGCGTTTCCTGGACGGCGGCGCGAAATGGGGGGAGAGCCCGCGCGCGATGGCGCAGGCCTGCGACATGGTGATCACCTGTCTGCCCTCGCCGGCCGCGTCCGCGCAGGTCGTCGAAGCCGACGACGGCATACTGGCCGGTCTGGGAGAGGGAAAAATCTGGTCGGAGATGTCGACCACCGACACGGCCGAGATCACGCGGCTGGCGGCAAAGGTCGCCGCCCTCGGCGCTTCCGCCGTCGATTGCCCGGTTTCGGGCGGCGTGCACCGCGCGGCGACCGGCAACATTTCGATCTTCGCCGGCTGCGACCGCGCGGTGTTCGAGCGCGTCCTGCCGGTCCTGAAGGTGCTCGGCCGCCGTATCCTGCACACCGGACCGGTCGGCACGGCCTCGACGCTGAAGGTCATGACCAACTATCTCGCCACTGCCAACCTCCTGACGCTGTGCGAGGCACTGGTGACCATGAAGGCGGCGGGCATGGACCTCGCCACGACATACGAGGCGATAAAGATTTCCTCCGGCACGTCCTTCGTGCACGAGACCGAAAGCCAGCTGATCCTCTCCGGCTCGCGCGACGTCGACTTCTCGATGGACCTCGTCATGAAGGACATCGGCCTTTTCCAGAAGATCGCGGAACGGAACGGCATTCCGCTGGAGATATCGCCTCTGATGATCGACATTTTTCGCGACGGCCAGCGCCGCTACGGCGAGCGGGCGAACTCGGACGACATCATCCGCCGGCTCGAGGAGGCGACCGGCCTGTCGATCCTGGCGCCAGGTTTCCCGCGGGAACTGGTCGACGACGAGCCGGAAGAACCGGGCTACGAGGTCTTTCCGCCCGGTCGATCTTCCTGAACGGATCGAGGGCCGGACGGCTACTCCAGTACGATGCGCGGAAAATAGAAGGACACGACCCAGTTGGGCGCGTCGACGATCTCGCTGATCCGGAGATCGCCGCAGACCGAGCAGAGCATGTAGGCCTCTTCCGGCGCCATGCCGCGCGTGGAAGCCAGGAGATCGATCATGCCGGAGACGGCATTGCGCGCCGCCTCCATGAGGTCGGGCCCGACGCCCGTCGTCACCTCGTAGCCCGAGCCGTCGAGATGGCGCGTCACCGGGCCGGGTGTAGTGAAGCGCGGCATGGGCGGCGCCTTGCGCTTGATCAGATCGAAGGTGAACGTCGCGTCCATGGCGCTTTCGATCGCCGTTCCGCAGATCTCACCGTCACCCTGCGCGGCATGCGTGTCGCCGACCGAAAACAGCGCACCGCGGACCTCCACGGGCAGATAAAGCACGGTGCCGGCCGAAAGATCGCGTATGTCGAGATTGCCGCCGACCCGGCGCGGCGGAACGATCGAATGCAGTCCGGGTTGCGCGGGCGCGACGCCGATCGTACCGGCAAACGGCTTCAGCGGAATACGGGCGTGGCGACCGAACATCGCGGGCCTGGCGGCCCGACTGTCGTATTCCCACAAATGCAGGCGCGGCTCACTGAACTGGTCGGCGAGCAGGCCGAAGCCGGGGATGATCGCCGTCCAGCCGAAGCCGGAAGGCTCGAAATTCCCGATCGTCACCTTCAGACAATCGCCGGGCTCGGCTCCATCGACGAAGACCGGACCGGCGACCGGATTGACCCGGGCGAAATCGAGCGCCCTCACGTCGGCGTCGACCGAGGCCGGTCCGAAATGACCGTAGCCGGCATCACGGCACTCGAAGCGCACCGTTTCGCCGGGCGCGATCGTCATCGCCGGCGGAAGGGAATTGTCCCATCCGCAATGGCAGTTCGCCGAATGGATCGTCCTTTGTCCCATTGCCATGGCGCGGTTCCTTCTCG
>CATMOC010000078.1 GCA_950071955.1 uncultured Mesorhizobium sp.
CCCGGGCGGCATTCGCGGGCGGGAACGGCCGAATTGCCGCTCCCGCCGCCACATGTGCTCTCCGGGTGTATCTCGTGAACGGCGCCGACCGGCGCCCAGCGGTCGTCCGCCGCCCCGTCCGGAGCGAGCGGCGAAGCCGCGACAGCGCGAGGACAAAAAACCCGCGCTCGGGTTTTCTCACCCCCCGATTCCTGAATTTCCTGCGGCGTCAGCATGGCGCGCGCGGCAAAGGGCAGCTTGCCCCTGGGCGTGGTCTGTCCGCCGCTCATCTCACCGCCCTCCCCGGCGACGCGCGGCGATGCTTGACCGCCTCGCGCCGCGCTGCTTCGCTGTTGATGTCAGGCAATCAGCGAAGGAGCGAAGACCATGAAGATTTCCAGCGAGGGCAATCCCCATTCCGACGGAGCGCTTCTCGCGCTCCAGATGTATGTCGCAAAACTGATCGCGATGAATCCGCAGCACGGAGAGATACTGGCGAGCATGACGGACTTTGCCGATGGGCTGCAACAAGAGGCCGTGAAGGCGGCGGGGAGCGGCGACAACGACCAGTATTTCCTTGTAAGCGACGTTGCAGCGGGCGCTCGGGATTGCGTGAATTCCATGATGGAAAACGTGCAGATTCTGCTTTCCAAGCGGTAGGATCACGCGCGATCTCATCGGCTGCCCCGTCCTGGGGCGCGCACGAGCGGAACGAACGTCCCGTCGGCGTCGACATGAGTTGCGATCTCAACCGTGGCGGCGCAGCGCCGCATCCGCCTCACGCTTCGATGGAGGGACCATGCGGCAATGACGTTCACGATGACGGTGAACGTTACCAACCCCAGCAGCACCAGCTGATAGGTCTCCCCGCTCATTCGGCCGCCTCGGGCAGCCTGGGGGCCGGACGCTCGACGTCTTCGGGCCACTCGGCGCCGTCGGGCCAGTTTGCGGAAAACCACGCCATGGCGCGCTCGAACGTACCGGTCGCGATGTCGCGGCGGCCCTCGGCAAGATCCTCGAAATGCCCGCCGCGCCCGAAGATCGCTTTCGCGAGCGCAGCGCGGCTCTCGCCCGACGCCGCGCTGTGACGCGCGGCCAGAAGGAGGAGTGCACCAATGAGTGAGCTTTTGACTTCGGCCAATGTCTCGTCCGCCCGTGGGAACTGGGGCGGGAAAATAAGGGACAGTTTTCCCGTCTGTCAAGGGAATTCAGTCCCCCTTCAAGACGGTTTTCCGGGGGACGATAATCCCCTGATGGAAACAGACGATGCATTGCACCGGCGCATCCGCGGGCGCATGGACGAACTCGGCCTGACGGAAGAGAAGGCGAGCCTGCGCGCCGGGCTGGACAAGACCTACATGCGCAAGTTCTTCGAGCGGCCCGGTTCGGCGCCGCGCCACGACACGCTTGCAAAGATCGCCCGCGCGCTGGAAATGCCGGTTTCCGCCCTGCTCGACCTTCCGCCGGCCGAGGAACCGCCGCCGGCGTTCGACGCCCGGCCCGCGCCGGTCGACATGCCGCAACCCGCGCACCTGCCAAACGACGTGCCGGTGAAGGGCACCGCCGCCGGGTCGCATCTGCGCGGCGCCTTCCAGCTCGAGGTCGACACCATCGTCGACTGGGTGCGCCGCCCGCCGGCGCTGTCTGGCGCCCGCCACGCCTATGCGCTGTTCGTCGAGGGCTCGTCGATGGAGCCGCGCTATTTGCCCGGCGACCTGGTGTTCGTCCACCCCGACCGCCCGCCGCGCCCCGGCGACACCGTCGTGGTGCAGGCCCAGGCCGGCCCGCACGCCCCGCTCGAGGCCACCATCGGCTACCTGCGCCGCCGCACCGAACGCGCCGTCATCATCGCCAAGATCAACCCCGCCGCCGAGGTGGAGCTCAAGGCCGAGACCGTGAAGGCCATCCACAAGGTGCTGTCGACGAACGAGCTTTTCGGGGTGTGAGGGCCGTTGTTCTTTGCCTCGGCCTGTGCGCGGCGCTCGCGGCTCCGGCGGCGGAGGCCGGGCCGCGCGACGGGCCGACGGAACCGGCCTATCTCTACCGTGCCGAGGTCGTGCGCGTCATCGACGGCGACACGATCGTGGTCGACATCGACCTCGGCTTCTACACCTGGCTGCACGAGCAGCGGATCCGGCTCTCCGGCATCGACGCGCCCCCGGCGCGCGGTGCGCAAAAGGCCGCCGGCATAGCCGCGACGGACTTTCTCAAGAGCCTGGTCGACGGCCGGGAGATCATCATCCGCACGTTCAAGGCCAGCGACCGCGGCGACGCCAAGGGCAAGTACGGCCGCTGGCTCGGCCGGATCTACGTCGACGGCCTTGACGTCAACCAGCGCATGATCGACGCCGGACACGCGGTGCCCTACGACGGGTGATCACCAGCCGCAGGCTTCGCGCAGCGGACCGATTGCCTCCTCCAGCCCCGAGACGGGAAACTCCACCGTGATCGGGCTTTCGCTGTAGGGCGTGGCCCGAACCAGCATCGCATCCTTTCCGAACATCGACTTGATCAGGGGAATGGCGCTGCCGCCATTCCACAAGCCAAGGGCGTTGTGGTCGGTCGATTCGGTCATGCGCTTTTCGAAGGCCTTTCCCTTGTCGAGCCGAATGGTGACCACGCCAAAGGATCCCGTGTCGGCCATGAAGGTGTCGGCGAAATCGAGGATCAGCGCTGTGGTGTTCTCGACACAGCGCAACCATAGCCGCGCCGTGTGAGGCCGCCCGAACCGATCGGCAAAAGGCTCGCGCGCGGCGACGCTGAGCTGCACCGTCCGGCTGTCGTCGACCGGCGATTTGGCAATGGTGCGTTCCCACGCCGCGACCTTCGGGGCGATCCGCGATTTCAGGACATCGTCGGCCTTTGCTCGAATCTCTCCCGCGAGACCGTCCATGCAGGCCAGGCGCTTCACGCTATCCGCCTCGGCCGAGCAGCGGCGCAACCTGGTCTCAAGATCTTCCGCGGCTCTCGCCGGTGCGTGCAAGGCAAGCGCGACCGACATGCAAAGCCACACTACCATGCCGCGAGGAATCCTCGGCACCCGAACCTCCCTACTCCCACACTCGCCAGATGTTCGTCCGTCAAGCCGGCAAGAACAACGGGACAATATTCCTCATCACGGATTGACAAGGGACAGTTTTCCTATCTATTGTCCCCTCCCATCGCAATCCAGAGAGGGGAGCCATTGGGTATGTCAACCATCTGCGCCTTTCGCGGTTCGCGCGCGACGTTCTTCCACCATCCTCGGCAGCGTGATCAGGTAGCGCAGGAATGCATCGGCGAAATCGCGCGCAGCGGCCACTTCGTCGCGCGTCACGCCGTCGTCGTGCGCTCCGTCGTTGCGCACCACCCGCACCTCGTCCGCCCAGTCCGCCATGGCCTGCGGGATGATCCGGTCCTTCGCAAGCGTCTTGATGCGGGATGCCAGGGTCCCCGATACCTCCGGATGCGACTCTTTCAGGGCGAGTTCGATTGCGCGGCCGTAAAACACCGCCGCCGGTTCCTCGCAGCCTGCCCGATCGAAATTGACTTCCGCCTGCCGCAGCGCCCGCTCCACGCGCTCCGGGAGGTGCTCCAGCGCCGCGCGCGGCGCCTCAATGAACCTGAGTTCGACGACATAGCCCGCATGCTCGACGTCTGCATTCCGCTGCAGCGCTTCTGTGAGGCGCTGGTTCTGCTTCGGGATGTCGATGATGTTCATCGGGAGGATCTTGAACCCGTAGGGGAACACGCACTTCCCGCAATAGGCAGCTCCGACCGCGAACCACTTCCTGTAATCGTTCTCGAAGAACTCGGGCGGCGGCGGCGTGGCGGCAATGATGTTCATCATCGTGTCCACATTGCACACCCGGCACTTCGCTACGAGGAATGCCATGCTGCCTCCGCCTGACTGGGACAAGGAGGCGAACCGCCTCCTCGCCGAGGCCATGGCTCTGCCACCCGGCCCGGCCCTCGCCGCACTCTACGACGCATGGTTGCGCACGGGCAACAACCCCGCGCTTCGCGACGCTTTGGTGCGCGCGATCATCGGCGAAGCGGTGGCGCTCCGCCAAGTCACTCAGATGAAGACTTCACCCTCTCACAAGGTGCCCCTGCCATGATCGACTATCGCGTTTCCGATTTCGCTGCCGGCGTTGCCGGTCTGCCGCCGCGCGCGCCGTGCCTGAAGGCCGCCGACCCGGTCCGGCAGCTCGCCATTGCCATGATCGAGCTGGAGGCCGAGGGCGCGACCGTCGACGCCGCCGCGCTGCAGGTCAGCACCAGGCTGTCGCGCCGTGTCATCGACGAACTGGCCGAGGCCGCCGCCGAGCACGCCTATGCGCTGCAGCGCAGGAGCGCCCGCATTCGCGTCCCAGCCACAGCTCGTTCGGATCGGGCGGGAGCGTGAGGCGGCCATGGACGCCCTTCTCGATCGCGCCTGCGGCTATGCAGCCGCCCGGCCCCGGCTGATCTGCGCCATCCTTTGCGCCTTCTTTCTCCTCGGCGGCACCCTGGAGACGCTGGCATGAACCGCTTCGATCTGAACGCCGGCCGCGACCGCGACGGGCGCGCCGGATACGTCCGCTGCCCGCCCGATTATGCTCGCGACCCGGCGATGGAAGCAAAGGCGCCGGCCAATCCGTTCCGCATCCGCAACGGAATGGAAGGCGAGGCACGCCGGCGCCTGGCCGTACTCCTCCTCGCCGTCGCGCTGATCTGCGGCATCTGCGTCGGTGGCGCAGCACTCGCCGCCGCATGGCTCGGCAAGCCGGACGCCGTCGCCACCACCGCGATCGACCAGGATGGTATTTCGAGGTCCCTTTCGCGGGGCGAACCACGTGCGGTACAGCCATGACCACCATCGAATGGACCCGGCGCCCGGGCACGAAGGGCGAAACCTGGAACCCGGTCGTCGGATGCGACATCGTCTCACCCGGCTGTACGCATTGCTATGCCATGAAGAGGGCGGAGCGTATCCAGAGGATGAGCGACGGCCTCGGCCGCGAGACCCACTATGCCGGCACCACGAAGCCATCGAAAGCGGGTCCGGTCTGGACCGGCACGGTCAACGTCGCGCCCGACGACGTCCTGACGAAGCCGCTGCGCTGGAAATCGCCCCGCACGGTCTTCGTCAACTCCATGTCGGACCTGTTCCACGAGGCCGTGCCCGACGAGACGATCGACCGCATCTTCGCCGTCATGGCCCTCACCCCGCAGCACACCTATCAGGTGCTGACCAAGCGCTCGGCGCGGATGCAGGCATACATCACCCGACTGCATGACGAACCGGTCCGCGACACCGTCCGGCGGATTGTGGCTGCATGGCCGGGTCAGGCGCCGGTTCCGGACGAAATTGCGATCCCGCTCCCCAACGTCTGGCTCGGCGTATCGGCAGAGCGCCAGAAGGAAGCCGACGAACGCATCCCCGACCTTCTGACCACCCCCGCCGCCATCCGCTTCGTTTCGGCCGAGCCGCTGCTGGAGGCGATCGATTTCGCGCGCATCGGAACGCTCGACGCGATTCGAGCGGCATTCCCCTCGATGGTGGAACGCATCGAACAAGACAGCCGGCCGTCGATCGTGTCGGGCATGCAGATTGACGTCGTCAGTGGCCGTAATCAGGCAACGATCTTCCATCAGACGCCCGATCATACGGGCGGGTTCACCATTAGGTTCCCACGCCCCTTTCCCCGCCTCGATCAGATCATCGTCGGCGGCGAATCTGGCCCGGACGCCCGCCCTATGCACCCCGCCTGGGCGCGCCAGATCCGCGACCAGTGCGCCGCCGCCGGCACGGCCTTCTTTTTCAAGCAGTGGGGAGCGTGGGAGCCTGTCTCGGAGACCCGTCCGGACGCCAGGGACTGGGGTCGCGATTGGATGCTGCTCGATAATCGCGGCGTTCTGGACATACCGGATGACCGGGTACCGATGGAAGACCTCGGCGAGGTCGCTGTCGCAAACGTCGGCAGATCCCGCGCTGGCCGCTGCCTTGACGGCCGCGAGCACAACGAATGGCCGAGCGCGCTGCAGGTGCCGTTCCCATGATCATCTCCCTCGGCCTCCTCGCCTATCTCGCCGCCTTCGCCTTTATGCTCGCATATGGCCCGACTCGGCACGATCGCGCGCTCGGTGTCGTCTTCCGACCCCTGATCCTGCTCGTGATGCTCGCCGTCCTCTGGGCTCTCACCACCGGCCTCCGGCCGGCGAGGAGGAGAGGATGAAACCGCGTCTCACGCGCGATGTGCTCGAGTGTCGCTCCTTCCCGAAATGCCCGCACTGCGACGGAGACATGAACGACAGCACTATCACGCTGGAGGATCTTGCCTCTGCCTGGCCAGTGCCGGCGGCGATCGAGGTCGCACATGACGGTTACGCCCGCGGCCACCAGAGCCTCGTCGCGACCTGCGGCTGGTGCGCCGCCCCCTCGGCTGTCGCGATAGACTGGGGCTACTTCAAGCTCGTCGCCATGCGCACCGAAAAGGATGAGCGCTATCTGGGTGAGCAGTCGGGAAGGCGGCAGAGCGGCTCCGTCGACAGCGGAGGCTGCGACCTGTGACCGCCCGCCCCTCCCGCGCCCTCGTCTTGCCGGCCCGTCAGGTCACCGCGCTTTGCAAGGGCGCCGCAAAGGCGGGCTGCATCGCTGAGGTGCAGATCGGCGACCTGGTCGTGCGGCTCGTGCCTGCAGACAGTCGCGGTCCGCGGAAAGAGCTTGATGACGAAGAGGTGATTGAGCTTTGATGCGCGACATGCCCCGCAAGCTCCCGCCCTTCGTCACGAAAGAGCTCACGCGCCACAAGAAGTGGGTCTACTACTTCCGCCGCGGCAAGGGACCGCGCACGCGCCTTCCAGCGATCGACCACCAAGATTTCGACGAGGCCTACGAGGCGACGCTGGCAGGATCTCCGCGACGCACGAAGCGGGTTGCCAACACCAAAAGCCTTGAATGGCTGGTCACCCGGTATCGTGAGACGTCGACCTATCGTGGCCTCTCGGCGGCGACCAGGAAGCAGCGCGACAACATCCTGAAGCACGTGCTGGAGAAGTCCGGTGACAAGGAATTCCGCAAGATCAACCGGGCGGCGATCGTGCAGGGGCGCGAGAAGCGGGCGTCGACACCCGCCCAGGCCCGCAACTTCCTCGACGCGATGCGCGGGCTGTTCCGCTGGGCGCTGGAGGCCGACCTCGTGTCGATCGATCCGACCGCAGGGGTGAAGAACCCGGCACGGCCGAAGACCGGCGGGTTCGAGGCTTGGAGCGAAGACGACGTGGTTGCCTATGAGCGGCGCTGGCAAGCCGGCACGAAGGAGCGTGTCTGGCTGCACGTCCTGCTCTACACGGGCCTGCGCCGCGGCGACGCCGTGCAGTTGGGGCGCCAGCATGTGCGCGACGGCGTCGCGACGATCAGGACGGAGAAGACGGGAACCGAGGTCTCCATCCCGATCCTGCCCGTTCTGGAAGGGACGCTGCGCGATGGGCCGACCGGCGATCTCGCCTTCATCGTCGGCGAACGTGGCCTCCCGCTGACGAAGGAGACCTTCGGCAACATGTTCCGCAAGGCCTGCAACGCCGCCGGCCTGAAGGGCAAGTCGGCCCATGGCGTGCGCAAGATCGGCGCCACGCGCGCCGCCGAAGCCGGCGCAACCGTCGCCGAACTGGAGGCGCTCTTCGGTTGGACTGGCGGAACGATGGCGTCGCACTACACGAGGAAAGCCGACCGGAAACGGCTGGCCAAATCCGCTTCGGAAAAGATCATGAACGCCCAACGCCCGCACCTTGACTACCCGGTGCGGGGAAACGGCCAGAAAAGCTAAGGCGTTCAGATACTTGAAAATCGAATGGTGCGGTCGAGAAGACTCGAACTTCCACGGGTTGCCCCACAGCGACCTCAACGCTGCGCGTCTACCAATTCCGCCACGACCGCACGTGGTAGGAGCCGGAGCTTGCCGGCCCGGCGCACTTAGCAAATCGCCTATCGGGAAACAAGAGCAGCCTTCGCAATAAACGGTATGATCTCGACCCGGATGGCAAGGTGTCCGCGAGCCGGCTGGACCTTGCCTCCCTTTGCCGCCATATGTTGTCCGGAAGGACGTTTCACATGCTTCAGCGCAACCATCTCGGCTTCGATTTCCGGCCCCTGCCCGGGAGCGCGCCGGTGGAGTGGCGGGTGGAGGACGGGCTGACCGAATACGCCGAGGCGCTGGCCTTCATGGAGGCTCGAGCCGCCGCGATCCGCGAAGGCAGCGCGGGCGAACTGGTCTGGCTGGTCGAGCATCCGCCGCTCTACACCGCCGGCACCAGCGCCAAGGCGAGCGGCCTCATCCAGCGCGACCGCTTCCCCGTCCACGCGGCTGGGCGCGGCGGCGAGTATACCTATCATGGGCCCGGCCAGCGGGTGGCCTATGTGATGCTGGACCTGAAGCGGCGGCGCGAGGACGTGCGCCTCTTCGTCGCCGCGCTCGAGGAGTGGATCATCCGTACCCTTGCCCGCTTCAGCGTCAGGGGCGAACGCCGGGAGGACCGCGTCGGCGTCTGGGTGGTCCGGCCCGACAGGCCGCCGCTCGCTCCAGGCGTCGTGGCCGAGGACAAGATCGCCGCGATCGGCATCCGCCTGCGCAAATGGGTGAGTTTTCACGGCATCGCCATCAACGTCGAACCGGACCTGTCACATTTTTCCGGCATCGTTCCCTGCGGCATCTCCGGTTACGGCGTCACCAGCCTCGTTGATCTCGGCCTGCCGGTCACGATGGGCGACGTGGATGTCGCCCTGAAGCAGGGTTTCGAGGAGGTGTTCGGCGCGGCATTGTCCGCAAGGGTCACCAGCCAGAGGAGCGAACAACGATGAAGCAGGTTCTCGCAACGCTCGCCGCCGTGTCGGCGGCGGCCGTCCTGACGTTCTCGCAACCGGCCTTTTCGCAGCAGGCGGCAGACGCGCTGGCGCCCGAAGCTGCGACCGGGCAGCAGGCGAAGACGGCGGTCCGCGCCAGGGAATTCATGGTGGTCGCGGCCAATCCGCTGGCGGCGGAAGCGGGCCTTTCCGTGTTGCGCGACGGCGGCAGCGCGGCGGACGCGCTGGTAGTCGTCCAGACCGTGCTCGGGCTCGTCGAACCGCAATCGTCGGGCATCGGCGGCGGGGCGTTCCTCGTCTGGTACGATGCAGCGACGGGCAAGGTGACCACGATCGACGGACGCGAAACGGCGCCGATGGCCGCCACACCCGAACTCTTCATCGGCGGCGACGGCAAGCCGATGAAGTTTTTCGAGGCAGTCGTGGGCGGGCGCTCCGTCGGCGCGCCGGGCGTCGTGCGCCTTATGCAGAAGATCCATGAACGGCATGGGAAAAAGGACTGGGCCCAACTGTTCGACCCCGCGGCGCGCATGGCCGAGGCCGGGTTCACCGTCTCGCCGCGCCTGGCCGCGCTCATCGACGAGGACGCGCCGCTGCTTGCCGCGCAGCCGTCCATGCGCGCCTATTTCTTCGACGGTTCAGGAACGCCTCTCCAGCAGGGCGCGGCGCTTCTCAACCCCGCCTACGCCGAGACGCTGCGCACGATCGGCGCCGAAGGCGCGGATGCCTTCTACAAGGGACCGATCGCCGAGGCGATCATCTCGGCCGTGCAGGGCCATCCTAACAATCCCGGCAAGCTGTCGCTCAAGGACCTTGCGAACTACGAGGCCAGGGAGCGCGAGGCTGTCTGCGCGCCCTATCGTGGTCTCGACGTCTGCGGCATGGGACCGCCCTCCTCCGGTGCGCTCGCCATCGGCCAGATCCTCGGCATCCTGTCGGAATTCGACCTCGAAGGCCTCGGTCCCGAGGATCCGCAAAGCTGGCGGCTCATCGGCGACGCGACCCGACTGGCCTTCGCCGATCGCGGTCGCTACGTGGCCGACCGCGATTTCGTCGACGTGCCGAAGGGACTGCTGAACCCGGACTACCTGAAATCGCGCGCGGCGCTGCTCAAGCGTCCGGATGCCCTTCCCTCCGAGGCGGCGAAAGCCGGGGATCCGCCATGGGACAAGGCCGAACTGCGCCTCGACGGCCGCACCCTGGAAGTCCCATCCACTTCGCACTTCGTCATCGTCGATGCCGATGGCAACGTCGCGTCCATGACCAGCTCGATCGAAAACGGCTTCGGGGCGCGCCTGATGACGCGGGGCTTCCTGCTCAACAACCAGCTCACCGATTTCTCCTTCGCGCCACAGGAGAACGGGGAAGCGGTGGCCAACCGCGTGGAGCCCGGCAAACGCCCGCGTTCCTCCATGTCGCCGACCATCGTGCTGCGCGACGGTAAGCCTCTATTTGGGCTGGGCTCGCCGGGTGGCAGCAACATCATTCCATACGTCGCCCAGTCGCTCGTCGGACTGATCGACTGGAAGATGGACATCAGCGAAGCGTTTGCGATGCCCCATTACTCCAACCGGTTCGGGCGCTACGACCTCGAAGCCGGCACCGCCGCGGCGGAACTTGCCGACGATCTTCAGGCGCTGGGATACGAGGTGCGGACCACCGACATGAATTCCGGCCTGCACGGAGTCGCCTTCCTGGCCGACGGGACGCTGGAGGGCGGTGCCGATCCGCGCCGAGAGGGCGTGGCCGTCGGAGATTGAACGGCGCCGTCAGTAGGCGCCGATCCACATGGCCATGGTGATGATGAAGAGGCTCACAGACACGAGCGAGGCGACGTCCTGGACGATGTCAGTCATGTTCGTTCTCCCGGTTTCGCTTATGTCCCTATAATGTTCTCTTTCTGTTCTGATTTGCAAGCCCAAGCGTCATCCTTCCGGACTCCTCCTGCCAAGTCCGGTTAACGAGGCGTTAAGCGCCCTGAGGGGGTCAGAAGTCGACGACCTTGCCTTCCGCCAGCGTGACGCGGCGATCCATACGCGCGGCAAG
>CATMOC010000079.1 GCA_950071955.1 uncultured Mesorhizobium sp.
AGCAGCTCGAACAGCTCTTGCGGGAGGTCGCCCGTCTTCAGGAAGACCAGCAGGCGAGCTTTTCCGCGTTGCTGAGGCTGCTCGAGGGCGAAGGCGTCGGTCTGGTTCGCGGCGACGGGCTCACCGATGCCGAGCGCGGCTGGCTCGAGGAACATTTCAACGACGCGATCTATCCCGTGATGACGCCTCTTTCGATCGACCCGGCGCATCCCTTCCCGTTCATCCCCAATCTCGGTTTCTCGATCGCGCTCGACCTGCGCAACCTTCGGAGCGGAGAGCACATGACGGCGCTGCTCAGGCTGCCGGTCGCGCTGAAGCGCTTCGTCCGGCTTCCCGACGGCGACCGCTCCATCCGCTTCATTTCGCTCGAGGACGTGGTCGGCCTTCACGTCGACAAGCTCTTTCCCGGCTACGAGGTGAAGGGGACGGGGACATTCCGTATCATCCGCGACAGCGATATCGAAATCGAGGAAGAGGCCGAAGACCTCGTGCGCTTCTTCGAGACCGCGCTGAAGCGGCGCCGGCGCGGGTCCGTGATCCGCATCGAGTTCGACCGCGACATTCCGGACCCGCTGCGCACCTTCGTCGCCGGCGAACTCGGCGTCTCGGCCACGCGCGTGAGCCTCTTGAACAGCCCCCTGGCGCTGAACCAGATTTCGGAGATCGTCGCCATTCCGCGCGACGACCTGAAGTTCAAGCCCTACAATCCGCGCTTTCCCGAGCGTATCCGCGACCACGGCGGCGACTGCTTCGCGTCCATCCGGGAAAAGGACATCGTCGTCCACCACCCTTACGAATCCTTCGACGTCGTCGTCCAGTTCCTGCGCCAGGCGGCGGCCGACCCCGAAGTGGTGGCGATCAAGCAGACGCTCTACCGGACCTCGAACGACAGCCCGATCGTGCGCGCCCTGATCGATGCCGCCGAGACCGGCAAATCGGTGACCGCGTTGGTGGAACTGAAGGCGCGTTTCGACGAGGAAGCCAACATCCGCTGGGCGCGCGATCTCGAACGCGCCGGCGTGCAGGTGGTCTTCGGCTTCATGGAACTGAAGACGCATTCCAAGCTCTCCCTGGTCGTGCGCCGGGAGGAGGGGCGTCTGCGGAGCTACGTCCATGTCGGGACCGGAAACTACCACCCGATCACGGCGCGCATCTACACCGACCTGTCCTACTTCACGACCGATCCGGCGATCGCGCAGGACGTGACGCGCATCTTCAACTTCATCACCGGATACGCCGAGCCGGCCGAAAAGATGCGCATCGCCGTCTCGCCCTTCACGCTGCGCCAGCGCATCCTGAAGCACATCAACGACGAGACGGGTCACGCCAAGGCCGGCCGGCCGGCGCAGATCTGGATGAAGATGAACGCGCTCGTCGATCCGATGGTGATCGACGCCCTCTACGAGGCCAGCAGCGCCGGCGTAGAGATCGACCTCGTCATCCGCGGCATCTGCTGCTTGCGTCCGCAGGTGCCGGGGCTGTCGGAGAACATCAGGGTCAAGTCGATCATCGGCCGGTTCCTCGAGCACAGCCGGGTCTTCTGCTTCGGCAACGGCCATGGGCTGCCCTCGGACGAGGCGCTCGTCTACATCGGTTCGGCCGACATGATGCCGCGCAATCTGGACCGCCGGGTCGAGACGCTGGTGCCGATCACGAACCAGACTGTGCATGAACAGGTGCTCGACCAGATCATGCTCGGAAACATCATGGACAACCAGCAGAGTTTCGAAGTACTGCCCGACGGCACCTCGCGCCGCATGACGCCGGAGGATGGCGAGGAACCTTTCAACGCGCAGGAATATTTCATGACCAATCCAAGCCTTTCAGGACGAGGAATGGCTCTGAAATCCAACGCACCCAAGCGCATCGTCCGCCATGGCCGGCGCAAGAAAGCGAAAGCTGTCGCTTCCTGATGATTGCACATTCCCAGGGCCGGCTGCAGAACCGCCGTCCCCTGTCGATCATAGACATCGGATCGAACTCGGTCCGCCTCGTGGTATACGAGGGCATCGCCCGCGCGCCCACCGTGCTGTTCAACGAGAAGATGCTGGCCGGCCTCGGCAAGGGCATCGTCTCGACCGGCCGGCTCGATCCCGACGCGGTCCGCCGGGCGGTGGATGAGTTCCGCCGCTTTCGCGCGCTGTCGGAACAGGCGGGCGCCGAAGAACTTCATGTGATCGCGACCGCCGCGGCGCGCGAGGCCGAGAATGGTCCCGACTTCATCCGTCGCGCCGAGGATATTCTCGGCACGAAGATCAGGATCCTCTCCGGCCGGGAGGAAGCCCATTATTCCGCGCTGGGGGTGATCTCCGGTTTCCACCCGGCCGACGGCATCGCGGGCGACCTCGGCGGCGGCAGCCTGGAACTCGTGGACGTTCGTGGCGAGGAGATCGGCGACGGGATTACGCTGCCGCTCGGCGGCCTTCGCCTGCAGGACATGTCGAAGGGTTCCGTCGCCGCGGCCGGGCGCATCGCCAGGCGCGAACTGGCGCGGGCATCGCTGCTGAAGAACGGTGCGGGCCGCAACTTCTACTGCGTCGGCGGCACGTGGCGTAACCTCGCCAGGCTGCACATGAACGCGACGGATTACCCGCTGCACGTCATGCACCACTACGAGATGGACGTCGCGGCTTCCGCCACCTTCCTCAAGCGCGTCGCGCGCGGCGACATCGAGAAGCTGAAGGGCATCGACCGGGTTTCGAAGAACCGCCGCGGCCTTCTCGCCTACGGCGCGACCGTGCTGAACCACATCGTCACGCTGATGAAGCCCGGCAAGATCGTCATATCCGCGCTGGGCGTGCGCGAGGGCTATCTCTTCTCGCTTTTGAAGGAGGCGGAGAAGTCCAAGGATCCGCTCATTTCCGCGGCCGACGAACTGGCGGTCCTGCGCGCGCGCTCGGCCACGCATGCGCGCGAACTGGCGGAATGGACGGGTTCGGCCTTCGCCGCCTTCGGCATGGACGAGACGGAGGACGAGGCCCGCTACCGCCGCGCCGCCTGCCTGATGGCCGACATTGGCTGGCGCGCGCATCCCGACTATCGCGGGATCCAGTCGCTCAACATCATCGCCCATGGCGCCTTCTTCGGCATCGACCATCCCGGCCGCGCCTATATCGCGCTGGCCAACCTTTACCGGCACGAGGGGCTGTTCGACGATGCCGCCGCGCCGCAGATCCGCGCGCTCGCCACGCAACGCTACCTCGACCGCGCGCGCCTGCTCGGCGGCATCCTGCGCGTCATCTACCTCTTTTCGGCTTCGATGCCCGGCGTCATTCCCCGCCTGAAATGGGAGATCAACGACCGCGGCGGCATCACGCTCGTCGTTCCGAAGTCCCACGCCGACCTGATGGGCGAGCGGCCGGAGGGACGGCTCCAGCAACTCGCGAGACTGACCGGCAAGACGCTCGACATGCGCGTCGGCGACTGAGCGGCCGGTCGTGCCTCAGGGCTCGAAGACGGCCACGCGCCGTTTTTCGAACCGCAGCGCCAGTCCGCCGCCCACGAGCTTGAGCGCCTTGTCGCCGAAGACCTCGCGCCGCCAGCCATGCAGCGCCGGCACGTCGGCATCCTCGCCTTCGGCCGCGATCTTCTCGATGTCGTCGCTCGACGCCAGCATCTTGGCGGCGACGTTGTGGTCCTCGGCGACCAGCTTCAGCAGGACCTTGAGAAGCTCCGCCGCCGCCGCCGATCCTTCCGGCGCATGGCTCTGCTTGGGCAGCTTGGGCAATTCATTGCTCGGGATCGCCAGCGCCGCGTTGACCGCCGCCAGGAGCCCGGCCGCCGCGGACGAACGCTCCCAGCCCTTGGGAATGCCCCTCAACCGCGCCAGTGCCGCGGCGTCGCGCGGCTGCTGCTGGGCGACTTCGTAGATCGCGTCGTCCTTGATGACGCGCCCGCGCGGCACGTTGCGTTCGCGTGCCTCCAGTTCGCGCCACGTCGCCACCGACTGGAGCACCGCCAGTTCCAGCGGCTTGCGCATGCGCATTTTCAGCCGCTTCCAGGCGTCCTCGGGATGGGGATCGTAGGTCCGGTGCGCGGTGAGGATCTCCATCTCCTCCTTCAGCCAATGCGCGCGGCCCTCCTTGTCGATCTCGCCCTGCAGGTTCTGGTAGATGTCGATCAGAAAGGTCACGTCCGCCAGCGCATAGGTCAGCTGCTTTTCCGACAGCGGCCGGTGACGCCAGTCGGTGAAGCGCGAGGACTTGTCGATCTGCCCGCCGGTGATCTTCTGCACAAGCTGCTCGTAGGACACGCTGTCGCCGAAGCCGCAGACCATCGCCGCCACCTGCGTGTCGAACACCGGGTGCGGGATCAGCCCGCCGCGATGGAAGATGATCTCGATGTCCTGCCGCGCGGCATGGAAGACCTTGGTCACCCGCTCGTTGGCCATCAGTTGGAAGAACGGAGCGAGATCCATGCCCGGCGCCAGCGGATCGACCAGCGCCTCAACCCCCGGCGCCGCCATCTGGATGAGGCACAGCTCCGGCCAGAACGTCGTTTCCCGGATGAATTCGGTATCGACGGTGACGAAGTGGGATCTGGAGAGTTCGGCGATGACGGCGGCAAGCTCGTCGGGGGACGTGATCAGGTGCATGGGTGGTTTTTAGGATATCGGGGGCGAAGAGTCTTCATCTTGTGGCGGAAATTTGACGCGGGGTGGAGTAGGGAGGGGGTGGCGGGGAGGGGGTGGATTGCAGCCCGACTGCTTGCGGATAGCGAGTGGGAAAGCAGCCATTCACGTTATTGCCGCGGTCACGTCAACGCGCTGTCTCAATGAAAAGCCGTTCCCTAAAGATCGGCTTTGCCTGAGAAGTTCCGTTCTTTGGTGTGCCTGCTGAGTACGCATTCAGGGTATTTCCGCTTGGCGATTGGCCGGGATGTTCGTTTACTTTGGAGCACCTCTTCCGTGCTGTTGCCAGGTAATGAACTTCATCATATGAACTATCGACAGACCATCACCTCTCTTGGGATGACATGTTTTGGCCGACGCAATCCATCGTGACAGCTTTTCAGCATGGAATGCGCTACGCCTCACCGGTGGCGTGGATGTTGACGACCGGGACAACGATCTCATCGAAAAGCTCAAGGAGCGACTCGACCCTAGCGCACCCGATCTCGAACGAGCGCTCGCAGGTGCGACGATCGAAGATTTTCTCTCGGCGCTCTTTTCATCAATTCAGCCTTTCGTCTCCATGTTTAAGGACATTCTCACATTTTTCGAGAGAGCCGGCGCACGACAGGGACAGAGGCAATGGCGAGTTAGCGTCGGTGACGAATTTCTCGACCTCCGTCACTTCGAGGAATTTCTTGAGCACTGGAACACGATCGACGTAGATTTCGAGGTGCCGGCACTTGATCAGCGCCACGCCTTCATCTTGAACGATATTCGAGTTGAAGTGGGCGGCTACGGCTATCTTGTCGACGGAATGGAACGTGGCAAGCCGTCAACCACGGGCCTATCGGATGTCGACGATTGGCTCGCCGAGTATGATTCGGGGCGCTATGGCCCGTTTCCCTCCAGCATCATGCCGCAGAACTTCCCGGTGGGACTGTCGGATGCTGCACACGTGGTCTTGGCGGCAGTGACAATTCTTCGCCAGCATAGCCTCACCAGGGAGGAGATGCTCAGGGAGCATCGCGCCCGTCATTTCAAGTCCGTGGACGACGATGCTCTACACCCTTGGACAATCGCGCAGAGCGAGACAGATTTCTGGCTGCGTTCTCACGTCGGCTACCTCGCGAACATCCGGCGGAGGCCACAGGAGGAGGTGCATGAACTTGCTGCCACGGCGGTCGCGAAATTTGCGCCATTTCCGCGACGCCGAGTCCCAGGCAAGATCGCGTTCAAGGATATGGAGCGGTTACTGTCGCTGCCGGTCTGGAAGCAGCGATACGAAACCTATGGCGTGTGGATCGCGACGCGGATCGTTGACTCGCTCGATGACCACAAAGTGGTGGTGAATTCGGATAACGGCGAACTCAAGTTTGGCTTTGGCGAAGCTAGGATCGCGGATGTCGAGACTGTAAATCCGAAGCTCAGCCTGTTTGCAGAGCGACGTGTAGCGCTAGCCAACCCTCTGGGGAAGAGTCGAACAGAAGGTGCTCAACCCGATTTCGGTATCTGGACATGCGGCACCCACTTTCCCGAATGTCTTCTGGTGGTAGAGGTCAAGCACTATAAGAAACGCTCACGGCGCAATTTTCGAGATGCACTTGTCGATTACAGTAAGGCTCATCCTAGAGCTAGGGTGGCCTTAGTCAATTATGGCCCCGTTGGAGAGGATTTTGGCGACATGCCTGTTATGATCCGCGAACGGTGCCAGATGATCGGTCCTCTCACGCCTGAAAGTTATCAGGCGCTCGCCAACTTCCGCGAATTAGTGCGTGCAGTGGTGGGAAATCCAATTGAAGTGGCCCAATCAAACGGATCGGCGGCTGCCGGTCATATTGTAGCGCTCGATGTGTCGGCATCGATGAAATCGATCCTCGGCTCGGAGGCGCTCCGCAAAATTCTTGCACAGACTCTCGGCATGGATGCCTTGGCCCTAATCGACCAAGATGTGAGAGCTATCGTCTCAGGACGCGAACTCGAACAATGGCTTCGCAAAAATGATCTAGGTAGCTCGACCTCGCTCGCCGCTCCAATAGAAGAACTTTTGTCTCAGTATGAGCAGATCGTCGTTGTTACCGACGACAGTGGGTTGAAAAGCCTCATCGGTTTGAGCCACGTGCGTTTGGAGAGTCCGCTGAGCGAGGCTAGGGATGCCATCTTCGTGCGGGTCACTCGTTGACGAACACAATCAGCCGCTGCCAACGGCACCCGTTGGTTGGCCCTGGGCTCACCTGGACTAAATGTGATCTTGGGTGGGTAGCCGCATAGTCGAAACTGACGAAGAAACCAGTTTGGTGGCGACTCGATACCGGCTCAAAGCTGAATGCTCTTTGAAATGGCAGGTTTCATTCAATGGGCAAACCGCGCTGCATGACCGAAATGGGTCGCTTCCTGCCGGTCCGGCTCGCGCCGCCCCTCCACCGTTACACCTCCACCCCTAGCCGCCACCGTCCCGCAAATCCCCCGGGCTTCTCGCCCCCCGTCGTTCCCCACCCCGTCGCGCCAGCCTCGAAAACACCGTCGACGTCCTCAGTAGCGCCGTGAACCGTCCGCGCCGTGCCGCCGGCACGCCGCCGCGCGCGCCCATGCGGTAGAGGATGAAGCCGATGAAGACGACGTAGACGGCGGCCGAGAAGACGAAGAGATAGCGCGGCCCCAGCGCCTGCATGGCGGCCGAGGCGGCGAGGGGTCCGCCGATCGCGCCGAAGGAATAGAAGAGCATCAGCGCGGCATTGACGAGCACGAACTCGCCCTTTCCGGCGCGGTCGTTGGCGTGCGCGGCCGACAGCGAGAACAGCGGCATGGCGAACGAGCCGAAGACGAACACCAGCGCGAAGTTCAAGAGCCGGTCGGTCCCGGCCACCGTGGCGATGGCGAGTGCGGCGCCCAGCGAGGCGGCGGTGGTCAGGAGCAGCACCTTGCGCCGGTCCCAGCGGTCGGAGAGGTATCCGAGCGGATACTGGATGATGGCGCCGCCGATGATGCCGGCGCTGACGAAGATGACGATGTCGGCGACCGACATGCCGATCGCCTCGGCATAGACGGGCGACAGCGTGCGGAACGCGCTGTTGGTGACGCCGACCGCGATGCAGCCGATGCAGCCGAGCGGCGAGATGCGCCAGACGCGGCCAAGGTCGAGCCTGACGTCCTCCGGTGGCGTAGGGTTCGAGCGGTCGCCGAGCGAGACCGGCACCAGCGACAACGTGATCATGATCGACATCACCGCGAAGATGGCGAAGCCGTCGGCGCCGATGGCCGGAATGAGGAACTGCGCGCCCGTCACCGAGCCGATGTCGATGATGCGGTAGAGCGCCAGCACGCGCGCCCGGCTCTCGTTGGAGACGCCGGAATTCAGCCAGCTCTCCATGATCGTGAAGAGGCCGGCGAAGCAGAAGCCGCTTGCGAAACGGATCGCGGACCACACGAGCGGATCGATCAAAAGCACCAGGAGCAGCGTGCCGACCGAGGCGATGGCAGCGAGCGCCGCGAAGGCCCGCACGTGCCCCACCGATTTCAGGATGCGCGTCACGGCCAGGCAGCCGAGCAGAAAACCGCCGAAATAGGACGTCCCCATCAGACCGATCGTCGACGGCTCGAACCCCTCCTGCGCGCCCCGTAGCGCGATCAGGGTACCTTGCAGGCCGTTGCCGCCAAGCAGGATGCCGGCGGCGATGAGGAGCGGGATCAGCGGCCGGATGGCGGACATAGAAACTTTGCATGCTGAAGCGAATGGGGTGCGAATGATGGACCGCGCCGCCACAGGCTTATTGTACCACGCGACCCTATTCGGTTGAGAATGCGGCAGGGTTTCGGCCTTCGGGTCGCATCCTTGACAAAAGACGGCCTGCATGCGCTTTTCCGCGCGGATTCGAGGGGCCGGGCGACATGCGCCGACGGCCCCGTCACCGTTCCTCGAGAAGACCGGAATTCCGATGCATCGCTACCGCAGCCATACCTGCGCCCAACTCCGCAAGTCCGACGAGGGCTCGACCGTGCGCCTGTCCGGCTGGGTCCACCGCGTCCGCGACCATGGCGGGCTTCTCTTCATCGACCTGCGCGACCATTACGGCCTGACCCAGATCGTCGCCGACCCCGACTCGCCCGCATTCAGGACCGCCGAGAAGCTGCGCGGCGAGTGGGTCATCCGCGTCGACGGCAAGGTCAAGGCGCGCACGCGCGAGACGGTCAACCCGAACCTGCCGACCGGCGAGATCGAAATCTTCGCGCAGGAGATGGAGGTGCTCTCCTCCGCCAGGGAACTGCCGCTGCCCGTCTTCGGCGAGCCCGACTATCCCGAGGACATCCGCCTCAAGTACCGCTTCCTCGACCTGCGCCGCGACACGCTGCATCGCAACATCGTGCAGCGCACGAAGATCATCGCCGAGATGCGAAGGCGCATGGCGGAGGTGGGCTTCACCGAATATTCGACGCCGATCCTGACCGCGTCCTCGCCCGAGGGCGCGCGCGACTTCCTGGTGCCCTCGCGCATCCATCCCGGCACGTTCTACGCGCTGCCGCAGGCGCCGCAGCAGTACAAGCAGCTCATCATGATGTCGGGCTTCGATCGCTACTTCCAGATCGCGCCCTGCTTCCGCGACGAGGACCCGCGCGCCGACCGGCTGCCGGGCGAATTCTACCAGCTCGACCTCGAGATGAGCTTCGTCGAGCAGGACGACGTGCTGGGCACCATGGAGCCCGTGCTGCGCGGCGTCTTCGAGGCCTTCGCCAACGGCAAGCCTGTCACTCAGGAGTTTCCCCGCATCCCCTATGACGAGGCGATCCTGAAATACGGCTCCGACAAGCCGGATCTCAGAAACCCGATCGAGATGCAGGACGTCTCGGAGCATTTCCGCGGCTCCGGCTTCAAGGTGTTCGCCAACATCCTCGCCAACGATCCCGCGGCGGCCGTCTGGGCCATTCCCGCGCCGACCGGCGGCAGCAGAGCCTTTTGCGACCGCATGAATTCGTGGGCGCAAGGCGAGGGTCAACCCGGCCTCGGCTACATCTTCTGGCGCGAGGAGGGCGGCAAGGTCGAGGGCGCCGGCCCGATCGCCAAGAACATCGGCGAGGAGCGCACGGAGGCCGTGCGCCTGCAACTCGGCCTCAAGCCGGGCGACGCCTGCTTCTTCGCCGCCGGCGACCCGAAGAAATTCTACCCCTTCGCAGGTGCTGCCCGCACGCGGGCGGGCGAGGAACTGAACCTCGTCGACCGCGACCGCTTCGCGCTCGCCTGGATCGTGGACTTCCCCTTCTTCGAATGGGACGAGGAGGAAAAGCGCATCGATTTCGGCCACAACCCCTTCACCATGCCGCGCGGCGGGCTGGGGGCGCTGGAGACCGAGGAGCCGCTGTCGATCAAGGCCTACCAGTACGACCTCGTCTGCAACGGCTTCGAGATCGCGTCCGGCGGCATCCGCAACCATCTTCCCGAGGTGATGGTGAAGGCGTTCGGCATCGTCGGGCTCGACCATACGGTTGTCGAGGAGCGCTTCGGCGGCCTCTACCGCGCCTTCCAGTACGGAGCCCCGCCGCATGGCGGCATGGCGGCCGGCATCGATCGCATCGTCATGCTTCTGGTCGGCGCCAAGAACCTGCGCGAGATCACCATGTTCCCGATGAACCAGCAGGCGCAGGACCTTCTGATGGGCGCGCCGTCGGAGGCGTCGCCGACGCAGTTGCGTGAACTCTCGCTGCGCGTCAATCCGGTCAAGAAGGAAAGCTAGGACGATGGCCGCCGGCCCGCGCGTCCTCGTCACTGGTTTCGAGCCTTTCCCGGGCGCGCCGGTGAACCCCACCGAATGGCTCATCAGGAGCCTGACGGAGGAGCCGCCGCTCGACCATCTGGCACATGTCGAGGCATTCCGCGCCGTCGTGCTCCCGGTCGACTACGCCGCTGTCGGCCCGCGCCTGTCCGAACTCGGACGCGAATTCGCCCCCGACATCGCGATCCATTTCGGCTTGGCCGACGAATGCTCCGGCTTCCGCCTGGAACGGCTCGCCCGCAACCGCTTCGCCGCCGACCGCCCCGACAATTCGGGCGCCCTGCGCGATGCGGGCCGGGTCTGCGCCGGCCCCGACACGCTGGAATCCGGCCTGCCGCTTCATGCGATCCACGACCGGCTCGCGGAGATGAACCTGCCGGTCGAATGGTCCGACGACGCCGGC
>CATMOC010000080.1 GCA_950071955.1 uncultured Mesorhizobium sp.
TTCCGATCTGCCGACGCATCTGGTCGCGGCCTTCCGGGCGACGCTCGAAGAAGTGGTCGAAGCCGACCTCGTCATTCACCTGCGCGACATTTCCGATCCCGACACCGCGGCGCAGGCCGAGGACGTCGAGCGCATCCTTTCCGACCTCGGCGTCGACACGGCGCCCGACGGCAAGGTGATCGAGGTGTGGAACAAGGTCGACCGGTTGGACGAGCAAAGCCGGGAGCGGCTGTTCGACCAGGCCGCCCGCGATCCCAAGGCGCCGCCCGTGGCGGTGTCGGCGATCACCGGGGAGGGGCTGGAGAACCTTCTCCACATCGTGGAGAGCCGCGTTTCGGGCGAACTGGAGACGATGACGGTCCAAATCCCGCCGGATGCATTGCGCCACCTCGACTGGATCTACCGGAACGCCGAAATCGTCACGCGCCAGGATCTCGATGACGGCGGCGCGGAGCTGACGATCCGTGTCACCCGCGCCACGCGCGCGGAACTGGAAAGCCGGCTGACCGTTGCCGGGCCGGCGTCGGAGTAGCGTGGCCGGTGGGCCTACTCGGCCGCCTTCGCGCGCTGCCAGAGTTCTTCCATCTCGTCGAGCGAAGCATCTTCGAGACGGCTTCCGGAAGCGTTGAGCTCCCGTTCGATGAAGTGAAAGCGGCGGCGGAACTTCTCGTTGGTGCCGCGCAAAGCGGTTTCGCCGTCGATGCCGGCGTGGCGGCCGAAATTCACCAGCGCGAAGAGTACGTCGCCGAACTCGTCCTGGGTGGAGGCCTCGTCGCCCTGGGCGATGGCCTGGCGGAGTTCGGCGATCTCCTCCTCGATCTTGTCGAGGATCGGTCTGGCCTCCTTCCAGTCGAACCCGACCTTCGCGGCGCGTTCCTGCAGCTTTTTCGCCCGGAGGAGCGCCGGCATTCCGACCGGCACGCTGTCGAGGAACCCGTCTCCGTGATCTTCGGCGGGGATTCCCCGGGCGAGCCGCCTGCGACGCTTCTCCGCCTTCTCCTCGGCCTTGATCCGGTCCCACATTCCCTTGGCGGATCCGGCCGCGCGCGCATCGGCGTCGCCGAACACGTGCGGATGCCGGCGGATCATCTTGGTGGTGATGCCCTCGACCACGTCGCCGAAGGAGAAGGCTCCAGCCTCCTCGGCCATGCGGGCGTGGAAGACGACCTGGAGGAGGAGGTCACCCAGTTCCTCGCGCAGGTCGTCGAGGTCGCCGCGCTCGATCGCATCGGCGACCTCATAGGCTTCCTCCAATGTATAGGGTGCGATCGTGCCGAAATCCTGCTCGAGATCCCAGGGGCACCCGGTGCGCGGCGTGCGCAGCGCGGTCATGATTTCGAGAAGGCGGGAAATGTCGCGGGAGGGGAGCATGGCCGAGACTAGCGCGACGGAAGTCCGGTTCCAACCCGCGTCTTCAAGCGCTCGCGCCGCTGCCGCGCGGAGAGGACAGGCGATCTTCGATGCCGGTGCGGACCTTTTCCATCAGGTTCAGCAGTTGCGCCCTCTCGGCTTCGGTCAGGCTGCCGCGCACGATCTCGTCGCTTTCGCGGACCACCGGAATGGCCGCGGCGAGCACTTCGTTGCCGCGTTCGGTTATCCAGATCGCGCGGACGCGGCGATCGTTGGCGAGCGGCCGGCGTTCCAGAAGGCCGTCCCGTTCGAGCCGGTCGATCATGGGGACGAGCGTGGACTTGTCCAGTCCTCGCGCCTTTGCCAGCAGGGTCTGGCGGGCGCCGGGGTTCCGCTCGACGACGACCAGCAGGGCGAATTGCTGCGGGGTGATGCCGAGCCTGTCGAGACGTTCCTCGATCGTGCGGAATACCGCGAGATACGTCACCCGCAGTTCGCGCCCCATGAGGCCGAGAAGCATCCCCTGATCCAGGGAGCGCGCCTCGTCGTCGGCAATCGCGCTGTCACCGCTCGTCAGCATTCATCCAACCCGCACTCTGGTATGCGGGATGGATAGACGCAGGAGTGCCATCCGTTCAAGTCGAGAATTCGCCTGGCCTAAAATAGTTTCAGGGCGGGCGCGTCGATACTGCCCGCTAAAACCGCAACTGCCCGACTTGTGCCCGATGGACCGGACCGGGTCTTTCCGGACGCGGTCCCGCGTGCAAAGCTGTCGCGATTCCAGATCGGCCAGAGGCATGCCGCTCAACCGATTCCCCGCCCGGTTCCTCCTCCTCGTCATGTTCTGGCTCGTTCCGGCCACGAGCCGATTCGACCAGGCTTTCGCGCATGCGTCGGATCGCGGACACGTTATGCTCCTTCCGACGGGATACTACCTGCTGGGCGGAGCCATTGCCGTAGCCCTCAGTTTTGTCGTGCTTTTTTTCGTCGACCCGCGTTCGCTCGATCGGCTCGCCCGGGTCCGGGCGACCGTCTTCAGGCCGCCGGTGGATGGAAAACTCGTGTCGAGTTCGGTGTCCTTTCTCGTCCTCGCGGGTCTCGTGGCGGCTGGCTTCCAGGGAAGCCGCGACCCGCTGTCGAACCCCTTGCCGCTGGTGGTCTGGACCGTGCTGTGGGTCGGTATCGTCCTGCTCCAGGGCGTTGCCGGAAACCTCTGGCGGTGGATCAACCCCTGGTATGGGCCGTGGCGCCTGTTCGTGCTCGCAGCAGGCAGAGGTACGGACCGGTGGCTCGACTATCCGAAGGCCTTGAGCCTCTGGCCGGCCTTCGTGGGACTGTCTCTTCTCGCCTGGTTCGAACTGATCTACCCGGCGCCCGACGACCCCGCGCGGCTTGCCGCGGTGGTGGCGGTCTACTGGGCCGCCACATTCGTGTTGATGGTGCTTTTCGGCTTCGACCGGTGGAGCCGGGACGGCGAGTTCCTGACCGTCTTCATGGGCATGATCTCCCGGATCGGAATGCTCGCCACGCAAAGGCTGCCGGGGTCGGCGGAACTGCGCCTGAACCTTCCGGGCGCCCGGCTGGCGGATCAGCCTTCGCTGCCGATCGCCGGGACGGCGTTCCTGCTGCTCGCGCTTGCATCGGTTTCCTTCGACGGACTGATGCGGACCTTCGTCTGGCTCGGTTTGGTCGGCATCAATCCCTTGGAGTTTCCCGGCCGAAGCGCGGTCATGAAGGCTAATACGGTTGGTCTTTGGACGACGTTCTGCGTGCTCGGTGCCGTATTCCTGCTGGCGGTCGCGGCCGGTGAAAGGTTGGCGGGGCGAAGGGCCTCGGCCCTGGAGGCGGCCGGCGCGCTCGTCTGGTCGATCATGCCGATCGCGCTAGCCTATCATTTCTCGCACTACCTGACGTCTCTCCTGGTAAACGGCCAGTACGCGCTTTCCGCGATCTCCGATCCGTTCGCCAATGGGTTGAACCTCTTCGGCACGGCCCGGCACCACGTGTCCGCGGGAGCCGTGCTCGGCGCGGAGTCGGCCTGGGTCATCTGGAATTTGCAGGCGACGGCCATCATCGCCGGCCATGTGCTGGCGGTGGTGAGCGCGCATCTGATCGCCTGGCGACGGCATGGATCGGCGCGGCTGGCGACGATCAGCCAGCTGCCGCTCGCCGTGCTGATGGTGGCCTATACGGTGTTTGGCCTGTGGCTGCTCTCGACGCCCACGGGGTACTGAGAACACGCCTCACGACCGGAGGCGTCTTCCCCAGCGGCAGTTCCTGTTGCCACGGTCGGGTATTGGTGATTTAGTTTGTACACATGCGAAATCTCGTGCCACGGCGGCGGCGCGAAACGCAGTGCTTCGGTCGATTTGCGATGAACACACAGGAGAACCGGCATGACTGAAAACAGCAATCAATCCAGTCTCTTGAATAAGACCATCAACCGCCGCTCGGCGCTTGTCGGGATGGGTGCCGCCGCCGGCGCGACGCTGGCGCCGGGCTTTGTCCGCTATTCGCAGGCGCAGTCCTCCGCACCGATCAGGATCGGCTTCCAGTGCCACCGCACCGGTATCGGCGCCGCCTACGGACGATGGTACGAGCGTGTGACCAATGCCGCGGCCAAGCTGATCAACGACGCAGGCGGCATCAATGGCCGGCCGATCGAGATCGTCATCGAGGACGACGGCACGGACCCGAAGCGCGGTGCCGAGGTCGTGGAAAAATTCGCCAGCCAGCACAAGACGGACGTCGTCTTCGGCACGCTGTTCAGCCACGTGGTCGCCGGCTCCGCGCCGGTCGCGGGCGAACTGAAGATGCCCTACTACGTGGTGAGCGAGGGCTATCACGTCGCCTCGGGCAAATTGAACCGCTACGTCTTCCAGCCGGGCATCACGGACGTGCGCTCGCAGGTGACGGCCATGGCGCCGTGGATTTCGCAGAACCTCGGCAAGAAGGTCACGATGATCTTTCCGGACTACGCGTTCGGCCACGACCATCGCGACTTCTTCACGCCGGCCATGAAGAACGCGGGCGGCGAGGTGATCGCGCAGGTGCCGATCCCGCCGACGGAAAGCTCGTTCACGCGCTATTTCCCCAACATTCCGCAGGACACCGAGGTGCTCTACCACGTCATGGTGGGACCGGCCGTGCTCACCTTCGTGAAGGAGCTCGGCGAGTTCTACGGACCGACGGCGCCGAAACTGTTCGGGTTCGTCGATTCGCTCGAGGCCGTGGACATCAACAGCCCGGGCCTGGAGTTCCTCCAGGGCAGCCATTTCTGGGAAGGCATGCCGCGCTACCTCCAGCCGGATGCCCCTGACTACGTGAAGGCCTATCGGGACGCGGTCGGCATCAACGAGCAGGGCGCATCCGTGGCCGATCCGAAGGACGTCTCGACGGCTGCGCACATGTTCGGCTGCTGGGAGACGCTTTACGTCATCAAGCAGGCGATGGAGGCGGCCGGCTATGCCGGTCCCGACGACCGCGCCAAGCTGGTCGAGGCCACGGAAGCGCTGACGGCGTTCGCGGCGGGCCCGGAACATCCGCAGGGCGACAAGGTCTTCAACGGCAAGAACCACCAGGCTTATGGCCACCAGAACATCTCGGTGGTGGAAGGCGGCATGCTGAAGGTGGTGCACACCACGTCGATCGAGGACGGGATGTACGAGCCGGAGGCGGATTATACCACGCAGGCGCTGTAGGCAGGGCGAGGCATCGCCTTCCCGGTACTGACGAGGTATATTCGTCGTCAGTACCAAATGCGGAGAATTGCCATGGCCAAGGAAGCGGTCTTCACAATGAAGCTGGAGCCGGAGCTGCGCGACGCCTTCATGGCGGCGGCGCAGCGTGCCGACCGTCCCGCTTCGCAGCTCGTTCGCGAGATGATGCGGGAGTTCGTCGAGGCGCACCCGGAACCGGACGCGGCATACTGGGCGTTCGTGCGACGCAAGGTCGAGAAGGCCCGCAAGGAGGTCGCGGAGGGGCATTTTTCGACCCAGGAAGAGGTCGAGGCGGACATGAAAGCCCGGCATGAAAGGATCATGGCCTCAATGAATGACGATCGTGGATGAATGTCGTCTGGTCGAATTCGGCGCGGAGGAACCTTGGGGAGATCGTTGCCTATATCGCCGCCGACAACCCAGCGGCTGCAATGTGGATAGACGGCCTTATCGTCTCGGCGGCTGCTCGGCTGCGTGACTTCCCAGCCATGGGAAAGCCGGGCGCGATGCCCGGAACCCGGGAACTACTGCCCCACCCGAGATACCGGCTGGTCTACGCGGTGTCGAATGACGCGGTAACCATTCTGGCCATCGTTCATACGGCGCGCCAGTGGCCGCCGGTTCAAGACTGAGGCCATCGGGGAAATGGCGCTCGGTCCGCATCTCCTACTCGCGACGCTCGAAGGCCTCGTCACGTCGGCCGTGCTGGCGCTGATGGCGCTGGGGCTGTCGCTGGTGTTCGGCGTGATGCGCATCGTCAACGTGGCGCATGGCGAGTTCTTCATGCTCGGGGCGGTGCTGGCCTGGTACTTTTCCACGTTGGTGACCGGCAACCCGGCGCTCGGCTTTCTCCTTGCGCTCCTGCTCAGCCCGCTGGTGGTAGGCGCGGTGGCGCTGGCGTCGGAACGGCTGGTGCTGAAGCGGCTGAACTACAATCCCGAGGCAACGATCGTCGCCACCATCGGCCTGCTCTACATCATCCAGCAACTGGCACTTACCTTCTACGGTCCCGAGGCGCGGCCGGTGCAGGCGCCGTTCAACTATCGCGTCGTCCTGCCCTGGTTCGGATATTCGGGCTACAAGCTGGCGGTGATCGGAGCGTCGACGGTGCTGGTTGCGGCGACCTGGTTTGTGCTGACGAAAACGCGCATCGGGCTCGTCATGCGGGCGACGCAGTACGACCGCGAGACCGCGCAGAATTTCGGCATCCCGGTCGATCGGGTCTATGCCGGCGTCTTCGCGCTTGGGGCGGTCCTCGCAGCCGTGGCGGCGGTGCTGGTCGTGCCGATCAGCCAGGCGCACTACCTGATGGGTCTCGATCCGCTGTTGTTGTCCTTCATCGTGGTCATCATCGGCGGGCTCGGATCGCTGCGCGGCACCGTGCTCGCGGCGGTGTTGATTGGCGTGTCTGACGGGGTGATCTCGGTCTTCTTCTCGCCGACGCTGGCCAAGATGATCGCCACGCTGGCGGTCGCCATGGTGCTCGTCTTCCGGCCGCAGGGCCTGTTCGGAACCGCGCCGCGATGATGGCGGGGGCGGGGACACGGGCGGTGCTGCTGCATCTCGGCGTCATCGCCGTGCTCGTGCTCTTGCAGTTCGTCTTGCCCGAATATCATCGGGGGGTCATGTCGCGGGTGCTGGTGCTGGCGGTCTTCGCCATGGGCTACAATCTGCTGTTCGGCTATGCAGGGCTGCTCAGCCTCGGCCACGCCATGTTCTTTTCGGCCGGTCTCTACGGTGCGGGGCTGGCGCTCTACTACCTCGACTGGGGGATCGTTGCCGGGTTCGCGACCGGCCTCGCCTGCGGGCTGGTGCTGGCGCTGGTGGTCGGCCTGCTGGCGCTGCGTACGACGGGTGTGGCCTTCATGATCGTGACGCTGATGTTCTCGCAGGTTTTCTACCTCACCACGCTCTATTTCACCCAGTGGACGCGGGGCGAGGAGGGGCTGGTGCTCGGACCGGAGATGCGGACCGTCTCATCCGCGGGCTTCACGCTCGAACTGTGGGATCCGACGGTCCGGTATTTCGCCGCGCTGGCGCTCTTCTCGGTCGTGCTGCTTGCCACCATGGCCATCGCGCGGGCGCCGTTCGGACGGGTGCTCGTCGCTATCCGCGAGAATGAGGAGCGCATGCGCATGCTGGGCTATGACGTCCAGCGCAACAAGCTTTCGGCCATGGTGCTCTCAGGCCTGTTCTGCGCGGCATCGGGAGCGGCCTATGCGCTGCTTTTCGGCTATATCGGATCGACCTTCGCCTCGATCCAGTACTCGATCCTGCCGCTCCTTTGGGTGCTGCTAGGCGGCGCCGCGACGACGCTCGGGCCGCTGCTCGGCACGCTCTTCATGTTCTACGTAATCGACGTTACGTCAGGCTACACGTCGGCATGGCTCCTGATCGTCGGCGTGGCGCTGATCGTGCTGGTGCTGTTCTTCCCCAAGGGCGTGCTCGGCACTGTGCGCGAACGGTGGCTGCCATGGCTGCCGTGACGTCGCTGCTCGTCACGCGCGGTCTGACCCGCCGCTTCGGCGGGCTGACCGCGGTCGACCATGTCGATTTCGAGCTGCCGGCCGGCGAGATCCGGGCCGTAATCGGCCCGAACGGGGCGGGCAAGACGACCTTCGTTAGCCTCGTCTGTGGTCGGATCACGCCGACAAGTGGCGCGGTCGTCTTCGACGGCGAGGACATCACCGCCCTGCCGGCGCACGAACGGGTGAGGCGGGGCATCGCCTACACGTTCCAGATCACGTCGGTGTTTCCGAACCTCACGGTATTCGACAACGTCGCCCTGTCGGTGCAGCGCAGTCTGATAGACGGCAAGTCGGGCGGCGGCGGACGGTTCTCCGCACGGGAACTGTCGCGCGGTGTCGAAGAAGCGCTGGCGCGCGTGCATCTCGCCGACCGGACGGACATGCGGGCCGGCAAGCTCGCCTATGGCCACCAACGGCTCTTGGAAGTGGCGATGGGACTGGCGCTGAAGCCCCGCCTGCTGATCCTCGATGAACCGACGCAGGGCCTTTCGGACGCCGAAATCGAAAGCTTCATCGCGCTTGTGAAGGAGATCGCGCGGGACGCGACCGTGCTCCTCATCGAGCACAATATGCCGGTGGTGATGTCGCTGGCGGACCGGATCACGGTCATGAACGCCGGAGCCGTGCTCGCCGAAGGCACGCCCGACGAGATCCGTGCCGATCCTCATGTGCAGCACGCATATCTTGGGTCGCCCGAAGATGCCTGACGCCCTGTCCATCAACGGTATCAACTGCTTCTATGGCGATGTTCAGGTTTTGCGCGATTTTTCGCTCGACCTGCGCAAGGGCGAGGTGCTGTGCCTCTTGGGGCGCAACGGCGCGGGCAAGACCACGGCACTGAAGGCCATCATGGGGCTGGTGCCTGTTCGCGCGGGCTCGATCATGCTCGGTGCGACCGACCTGTCGCGGCTGCCGGCGCACGAGGTGCCAAAGGCCGGCGTCGCCTACGTTCCGCAAGGCCGGCGGCTATTTTCCGAACTCACCGTGGCGGAGAACATCGAGATCGGGCTGATGGCGCGCGGCAAGGGTGCTGCGACGCGCAAGGACGTGCTCGACCTCTTTCCGGTGCTCCGCGACCGGCTCTCGCAGCGCTCCGGGACGCTGTCTGGCGGCGAGCAGCAGATGCTGGCGATGGCCCGGGCGCTCTGCCTGGAACCGGACGTGCTGCTTCTGGACGAGCCGACCGAAGGGCTGATGCCATCGATGATCGCCCGGATCCGAGAGACGGTGACGGCGCTGCGCGCGCGCGGAGTCTCGACCATGCTTGTCGAGCAGCGGGTGGACGCCGTGCTGCCTGTCGCCGACCGCGTCGCCTTCGTGGAGAACGGTCGGAACCGCAGGACGGTCGACGTTGCGGAACTGAAGGACGACCCGGCGATGGTCCGCCACTATGTCGGGGTGGGCTGAGGCAGCGCTGCGGTCCGTCAGGCCGGCGCGAGGAGCTCTGCCGCCCGCTGGGCGATGGCAGCGAGCGTGCGGCGGGTGGCGGCAAGGTCGGCGGCGTCGAGGCCCTCTTCCAGGCCGCGGGTGATCGCCCCGACCTCATCGAGCAGCGGGCGCGCCGTTTCCAATCCCCGTGCGGTCAGTCTCACCGTCTCGCTGCGCTCCTCGCCGCCGACCGCGAGGAGCCCGGCCGCGGCCATACGGGCGAGAACACCGTTCGCCTCGGCGTCCGCCGCGATGCGGCCCGCGGCAAGCTGCGCGAGCAGGCCGGGAACGGGCTGCGGCGCGCCCGATTGAAGGAAAACCAGAACGGTCCATTCGGGAAAGGAGAGGCCGGCAGTCGCGAGTCGGCTGTCAAGCAGGTCGCGTAGCGTGCGCTCGGTGGCGCCGATCGCGCGAGTGAGGGGTGGCGTGGTCATGAATCGGATCCTTCGCAGGCGCGATCGGCGGGGATGAGACCGGCAGCGTCGAGAAGCGTGGCGAGCGCGGCCGCGAGTTGTGCGGTGTCGCGGCTTTGGGGGCCACCGAGCGGCGCCGTCAGCTGACGATCGAGAGCTGCCACGACAGCGCGCGCTTCCGACGCGGTCGCGGCGCCGGCATCGGTAAGCGTGAGCCGCAGGGCACGGCTGTCGCGTCCGTCCGGCCTCCGGGTCACGAGGCCGAGCGATTCCAGAGAGCGGATAAGCTTGGAGACGTAAATCGGCTGCAGCGTGGCGTAGCCGGCGAGTTCGCGCTGCGTCGGCTCAGTGCCGCGCGCCGCCATGGCGTGGAGTGATGCGAGTAGCGAGTATTGCGCATGGGTGAGCCCGAGATGCGCCACCGCGCGATCAACCTCGGTCCGCCAACGCATCGCGAGGTGCCAGACGAGGGAGCCGGTGGTGCGAGTTTCAGGGGACATGCGGATAGAGTACATGGAAACAATATCCATGGCAACTATCCACACGCGGAGACTTGTCAATGTCGCGCGGCTGGCGCGTCTCGGTCGATGTTGCCGAGGAAGCGTGGCCGACGAGGCAACCAACGCGGATCAGAAGGCGACGCGAGTCGAGACGAAAGGCACGTCCGTCCACCACTCCACCTGGCGCTCCCGCTTTCCGCGCACCCTTCGGGGGAGAAAGAAGCGGGCGGTTCCTCCCTCTTGCTTCGTGTGCCCCTCGACCAACCTTCGCGTGGTCCTCATCACCGTAGACCAGGGAGGATCCGTGCTGCGGGCGTCCGCGAGGGCCGTTTTCCGATGCGAAGCGAGAGACCGCCGAGCCCGGTGGAGCGGCCAACGTAGCGTGTAGAATGCCGGGAGCCGCGCCTCCAGTTCACAAGAGGGTGACGGCGGCCTCCTTCATGCGCTGCGTCATGGTGGCTAGCGAGCCGCCAAGGTCGATGGCGCGGCAGGCTTCGAGGGCGACGGTGACGGAGAAGCCTTCGCGAACGGCGTCGAGCGCGGAGTAGGCGACGCAGAAGTCGGTGGCGAGGCCGACCATCGTCAGCTCCGAGATGCCGCGTTCGCGGAGGTAGCCGGCGAGGCCGGTCGGTGTCTTGTGGTCGTTCTCGTAGAAGGCAGAATAGCTGTCGATCGAGGGGCGAAAACCCTTTCGGATGACGAGTTCGGCCTTCGTCCATTCGAGATCGGGATGGAAGGCGGCGCCCTGGGAGCCCTGGATGCAGTGGTCGGGCCAAAGCGTCTGCTCGCCGTAGGGCATGGCGACGGTTTCGAAC
>CATMOC010000081.1 GCA_950071955.1 uncultured Mesorhizobium sp.
CACGGGTCGGTGAGATTCTGCTCCCCGGTGATGGCCTGCACCGCGAGTTCCGTTGCCAGCAGGGCCAGAACGCTGTCGTTCAGATCTGGGACCCTAACTGCCACTTCGGGATAAAGGTGGTATAGGTTGAATGCCACTGCGACCAGAAGCATGAAAAGCGGCAAGAGGGATTCGAGCCTGCGAAACCATCGAGAGGGCTCAACGTTATCGTTGCGGCGTCCGAGGAAACGCGTTCCAACGGCATGCCAAAAGGTTATGTCGAAGGGCAAGGTTATACCCTATCGGGCTAAATTAATGCAATTATACAATAGGCAGGGTTAAGATCTGGCAACCTGGCTAGCCAGATGACCTGCGTCAAGGCCTGAATGCGCCGGCTTGAAAGGATGGCCGCCCCAACCCCAGAAACAACCTCCTTCACATGGAGGGTCGGACAGTTGATCAGAGGCCAGATACCCGGACGGTGGGCACGGCGTCAATATGCTGCACGGTACAACACTATTATTTCATGCCCTCCATTGAGAGAATCTAGGCTGTGATATCATCGCCCACGGTATACGGGAGCAAGGAATATCCGAAAAACTCCGAGCGCTCATCAACGTTGCTCTGAGCTTATCTCATAGAAGCGCCATCGCTGCTCCCTTTGATTAACCTCAAGGAGGTCTGACCCATGCCTCTACCTCCAGATAGGATGGATTACAGTCCAATCATCGACCGGCCCATCATAAAGTGGCCCAACAACGCCCGGGTCGCCTTCTGGGTCGCGGTGGGCATTCCGGTATCCCTGCTGGCGACCATGGTCGCCATGCTGGCCTCGGGCCAGTCGATCAACATGGTCAGTTTGTTCGGACTGATCATGGCGCTGGGCATCATCGTTGATGACGCCATCGTGGTCGGCGAGCACGCGGCCCAGTTCCGGCATCATCACGCCAGGCTCGGTGCTTTCGACGCGGTGGATCAGGATCGATCCGTCCGGATCGCCCGGCTTCACGTCGAACGCGCGGTCGCCCGAACCCCGCCCCGCCGCGACGGGCCGCTTGCCGATGCCGAGCGCAACCGGATCACTTTCGTCGAAAGTGAGGAAGAGGCCCGAATTGCTGGCGGGGCCTTCACGGCGGTGGCAATGGGCGCAGTTGACGTCCAGCCAGGCGCGGGCGCGGGCTTCCAGCGGTGCTGATTCGTCGCGCCAATCGGGCACCGACGGGGCATCCCCCGGATCCGGCGCTCCCGAAAGCGCTCCCGATTCGCTCCAGGTGGCGAGCTGGTTGTGCGCTCCCTCTGGATAATCATAGTCGCGGTTGAGATTGCGCGCCTTGGGCCCGAGCGGGACGATCTCGCCAGACAGAGCATGGCAGCCCTTGCACTGGTTCTTGTTCGGCACCGAATAGGTGAAGGAAACCGGGCCGTCGGCGATGCCGGAGAGCGTGACGGGTACCTTTGCGCCGGCAATCTTGAGCGCCGCATCAGTCTGCTCGTCGTTCCACAGATAGGCCCAGGCCTGCCACCCGTCCTCGCGGCGCAACAGCACCCGCGTCTCGATCAGCCGGAGGTCCACGTCCGGCGCATCGAGGGCGGCGGGAAACGCGAACGTCTTCACCAGCGCCGAACCGACGGGAAAGGCGAAGGCTTCGGTCGGGTCGTAGGTCGCGGCCTTGCCGGACGGCACGTAGACGAAGCGATGCTTGCGCGCGTGGTCGGAGAAGAGCGGTGTGTTGAGATCGTAGGGGATGACGCCGTCGGCCGGCACCTGCGCGGCCGCATCGGCGAAGAATTCGAACCCGGAGAGGAGTTGCGGCGGCCTGTCCGCAAGGATCGCCTCGTCGGACACCGCGTGGCCGAGGCTGGTGAATTGGAGGAAGGCGGCGAGCGCTGCGGTGACGACGCCGACGACGCGGTCGGGATCAGGCATCCGTCGCCCGCTCACGCACCGCCATCCTGAGGCAGCTTCACCGGTTCGGGTTCGGGCAGGGAGCCGGCCCGGGACGAGATGTCGGTGTCCGGCCACCAGCCCCAGGGCAGCAACAGCTGCGAGATCATCTTCAGATTGACGAAGGTCGTTCCTTCGGCTTCCTCGACGTAGACGCCGTTCTCGCTCGCAGTCCAGGAGAAATACTCCGGGATCGTGGTTACCCCGTCCCAGACGATGTCCGGCACCGGCGTCCCCGAGACGTCCGAGATCGTCTTGCCGACCTCGCCGTCCGGCTCGAAGCCGCCCTCGCCGTAGACGTTGTCGTGGACGTAGACGCCGCGCGGCACGAAGACGTAGTTCTCGTCCTCGTATTCGTTCGGATAGGCGGCGACGAGCACGTGCGCGGTCGCGTTACCGTCGAGCCTGTTGTTGAAGACGTGGACGTTGCGGTTGGCCATGACCATGATGCCCATGCCCTTCGGAACGATGGCGACCATGTTGCCCTCCGGCGCGAAGTTGGGCGTGTCGTTGTCCACCACCTCGTTGTCGAAGACGCGGATGTCGTGGCCGCCCTGTACCGGCAGATTGGGGAGATCGAAAACCAGGATACCCCCGGTGTTGTGGGCCGCGACGTTGTGGTGAACGTCGGCGCGGAAGGAGTTCTCGATCTCGATGCCGGCGACGTTGTACTCGGCGCGGCTGTTGCGCACGATGATGTTCTCGCTCTGGCCGACATAGATGCCGGCGTCCGATGCGCCGCGTACGGTGACGCCTTCGATCAGCACGTTCTTCGATGAGACGGGGTAGACGCCGTATGCGCCGTTCTCGGCCTTCGGGCCGCCCGTCCATTCCACGCGCAGGTTGCGAAAGGTGATCTGGTCGGAACCCTTCGACTTGACGCCGTCGCCCTTGGTGTCCTCGACCGCGAATTCCTCCAGAACCACACGGTCGGACGTCACTAGCAATCCCTCGCCCGATCCGGTCTGGCCCTTGAAGGAGAGCACCGTCCGGTCGGCGCCCGCGCCCCTCACCGTGACGTCGTCGACGTCGAGGGAAAGACCGTCGGTAAGTTCGTACCTGCCTTCCGAGATCATCACCGTATCGCCGGGCTGGGCCATGATCAGCGCCTCGAGCAGCCTCTCGTTGGCTCCTTCGCCGTGCTCTACGGTGATTTCGGCCGCGAAGGCGGAACCGGCGAGGCACAGGGCAAACACCGCAGAGGAGATGGGCTTCGTCGTGCGCAGTAAAATCGAACCGGATTGCATCTTGCTGTTCCACTTCCGCGAGAAAGCTTGACGATGCCGCCGATCCGGTGCCAAGTCAACAAAGATGAAAGAGTTTCATTTTCCATGCGCACGATGCTGAACGGCGGCGGACCTTCGGCGGATACCCGGGGCAAGCCCCGGCAGAAGCGGTCGCTGCGAACCGAAGCGGCACTTCTGGCTGCGACCGAGGCGGTGGCCGCCTCCGAAGGCGAGGCCGCGGTGACCACCTCGCGCATCGCGGCCGAGACGGGCGTGGCAGTGGGGACGATCTATCGCTACTTCGCCGACCGGGACGCCATGCTGCTGGCAGCGTACGACGCGACGGTCCTGCGGATCGTCGAGGCGTGCGGCGCAGAGCTCACCGAACTCGATCCGGACATCGGCGTGGAAAATGCCGCGCGGCACCTGCTCGACGTCTATCTCGCCGCCGCGCGCGCCATTCCGGGCCACGCCGCCTTGCTGCGGGCCATGCGCCGAATCCGCTCGGTCGAGCAGGACGACGACGAGAATCGCAACCGCATCGCGCAGGATCTGCTCTCGCCCTTCCTCGCGCGCTTCGGCATCGGTGCCGCCCGCGACGACGACGCGCTGCACTTTCTCAACGTACTTCTCGGGACCTTGGTGGACCTCTACCTGATTACCGAGGAGGAGGGTGCGCAAGAGAGTATCCGAGGGCACATAGAGGCCCACATGCTACTCGGATTATCTAGGATAGCTACTACTTAACTTTGTAGTAGAAGCGGCAATGCTTCTTGCTCTTTTCTGACGTCCATTCCACCGGACATACGTGGTTCGCATCGAGCCATTCCCATATGCCAGACTCGGTTTTTCCGTTGCGGACGTTTTTCCAAGTCTTATCGACATAGAAGCTTATGCTGCCCTGCTGGAAGTTGAAACGCTTCAGCAATTGCTTAGATGCAGCCGCAGCATGAGACATCATAGTCAGCGCTCCAAACAGGATTGCCATTGCCGCGATAATTTCCCTCATATCAGATATCCCCAACCTCAACGCCCATTGCGAGCCGACGACTTATACACGATACTCTATTTTGTGGTTACCTTGCCATGGCATGGTATTCGTCGTTCGGGCGCATGTCGACCGCAGCGGCCACCCGGTTCGACATGTTGAAGAAGGCCGCAGTGGAGGTGATGTCCCAGATGTCGCGGTCCGTGAAGCCCGCCTCGCGCAGCGCGGCGCGGTCGGCCTCCTCCATCTTGTCGGGCGTTTCGGTGAGCTTCACGGCGAAATCGAGCATCGCCTTCTGGCGCGGCGAGAGATCGGCGGCGCGATAGTTCATCACCATCATCTCGCCGAGCTTCGGATCACCGGACAGTAGACGCACCGCTGCGCCGTGCGCGGTCAGGCAGTAGTAGCAGTGGTTCACCGACGAAACCGCCACCGCGATCATCTCGCGCTCGAGCTTCGAGAGCCCCGAGGCACCGAGCATCAGATCGTTGTACATGTCGGTGAAGGCGCGCAGCTTCTTTTCATCGAACGCATAAGCGAGGAGAACGTTGGGGACGAGGCCAAGCTTCTCCTCGCACTTGGCGAAATAGGCCCTCGTCCCCTCTCCCAGGTCGGCGGCCGGCTGCAGATCGAGAGCCGTAGTCCTGCTTTTCATGTCCGTCATCTTCGTTTCATCCCTCCGTATCATTTTGGCCGCGCGGCGCGCCGTCAGGGTCGCATTCACGACTTTGTCTGTTACGATAGCCAAAAGAACTGCCCGGAGGAAATGCAATGGCGGCGCATGACGGCGGCGGCACTGACGCCGACAACGATCCCACCATGTCCGACGCTGCCAGGCTCGCCGGCTTCGCCGGTCTGCTGTTCTCGCGAGCCTCCCGCGAAGACGTCTCGGCCTATGACGCGGCCATGCTCGAACGCGCCGCCGAACTCGCCCGGGCGGCGGTCGAACGGCACCACAAGGGCGAGAGCATCGTCGCGATCGAATACCAATCCGGCGTCGAGCGAGAGGATCGCCCGGTGACGGTGATCACCGTCGTCAACGACAACATGCCCTTTCTGTTCGATTCGATCATGGGCGAGATCGGAGAAGGTGGCGTGGCGCCCTTGCTGGTGACGCATCCCGTCATCTACGTCACGCATGATGCCCAAGGGGTCCGTTCGATCGAGGGCGAGGCCGACGCCAGCGACGGAAGCGACCGGCTGAGCGTCATCCACGTCCACGTCGCGGCAATGAGCGAGACGGAGGCGCAGGATCTCGAAACACGCATCGGACGCGTCCTGACCCAGGTCCGCGCGGCGGTCGGCGACTGGAAGCCCATGCTGGCCCGGCTGGAACACACGATCTCCGACTACCGCTACATGCCCGTCCCGCTCGACCGGGGCGCCGTGACCGAAGCGGTCGCATTCCTGGAATGGCTGCGCGACGACAACTTCACGTTCCTCGGCATGCGCAGTTACAGCTTCACCGGCGAAGGCAACAGCGGAACGCTCGAGAGGACCGACCAGCGCGGCCTCGGCATTCTATCGGATCCGAACCTGCTCGTGCTGCGCGGCAACACCCAGACCTCGGTGACCACGCCGGAGATCCTGGAGTTCCTCAACGGCCCCGAACCGCTCATCGTCACCAAGGCGAACGCCCGCTCGCTCGTCCACCGCCGGGCCTATCTCGACTATGTCGGCGTCAAGACCTTCGATCCCGAAGGGAAGCTCACCGGCGAATTGCGAATCGTCGGGCTGTTCACCTCGACGGCCTACACGCGCTCGATCCTGAAAATTCCGTATCTGCGCTCGAAGGCCGAGACCGTCATCGCCGCATCCGGCTTCGACAAGAACGACCATTCCGGCAAGGCGCTGATCAACGTGCTGGAATCCTATCCGCGCGACGAACTCTTTCAGATGGACACGGACCTGTTGCGCCGGCACGCCATGACGGTGCTGGCGCTCGGCGAGCGGCCACGCGTGCGGGTCCTCGTCCGCGTCGACCAGTTCGACCGCTTCGTCTCAGTGATCGTGTTCGTGCCGCGCGACCGCTACGATTCCCGCGTCCGCGCCGAAATCGGAGACTATCTGAAGACCGTCTACGAAGGACGTCTCTCCGCATACTACCCGGCCTTCCCGGAAGGCTCCCTCGCACGCGTCCATTTCATCATCGGGCGCTCGGGCGGCAAGACGCCGGCAATCGAAGCCGCCACGATCGAGGCCGCGATCCGCGACATCGTCCGCACCTGGGACGACGTCCTTCGCGAGGCAGCGGTCGAAGCCGGGGCCGACCCGCGCTTCGCAGCCATCGCGCAGCGCTTTCCCGAAGCCTACCGCAACAGCTTCGCGCCCTTGGAGGCCCTGGCCGACGCGGGCCGCATCTGGGACCTGTCTGCCGCCAATCCGATCGCCATCGACTTCTATCGCCACGCCGACCAGCCGCCGGAGCAGGTCGCGCTGAAGATATTCCATCACGCATCGGCCGTCTCGCTCTCGCAACGCGTGCCGCTCCTGGAGAACATGGGCTTCCGCGTGATCAGCGAGCGTACCTTCGAGACCGGTCCGGAGGACGGCGGCAAGGTCTTCATCCACGACATGGAACTCGAAAGCGCCTACGGCAAGCCGGTGAACCTCGCCATCGACGGGGCGCTGTTCGAGGACGTCTTCCTGGCGGTGTGGAACCGCAAGGCCGACAATGACGGCTACAACGGGCTCGTCCAGACGGCGGGGCTGCGCTCGCGCGAGATCATCATTCTGCGCGCCTACGGCCGCTACCTCCAGCAGGCCGGCATTCCGCAGAGCCAGGACTTCATCGCGGCGGTGCTTAATCGCTATCCACGGATCGCCGCCGACCTCTTCCGGCTGTTCACGGTCCGCTTCGATCCCGCCGTTCCCCATGGCACGTCCGCGCACGACCAGCAGGAACTCACCGGCAGGATCGAGGCGGCGCTCGACGACGTGCCGGTCCTGGACGAGGACACCATCATCCGCCGCATCCTGAACCTGATCCAGTCGACGCTGCGGACCAACAGCTTCAAGCCCCCGGAGTCGGGAAAGACGCGTTCGCTTGCCTTCAAGCTCGATTCGCGGCAGTTGACGGGGCTGCCCGACCCGAAGCCGTGGCGCGAGATCTTCGTCTACGGCCCCGAGGTGGAGGGCGTGCACCTGCGCTTCGGGCCGGTGGCGCGCGGCGGTCTGCGCTGGTCTGACCGGGCGCAGGACTACCGCACCGAAGTGCTGGGGCTGGTCAAGGCGCAGCAGGTGAAGAATGCCGTCATCGTGCCGGTGGGCGCCAAGGGCGGCTTCTTCCCCAAGCAACTGCCGCAGGGCGGTACGCGCGACGAGATTTTCCAGGCCGGCAAGGCGGCCTACGTCAACTTCGTCTCCAGCCTGCTGTCGATCACCGACAATCTCAAGGGCGACAGTGTGGTTCCGCCCGAAGGCGTGGTCCGGCACGATGGCGACGATCCCTATTTCGTCGTGGCGGCCGACAAGGGCACGGCAACCTTTTCCGATACCGCCAACGAAATCAGCCAGGCGCATGATTTCTGGCTCGACGACGCCTTCGCATCCGGCGGCTCGGCCGGCTACGACCACAAGAAGATGGGCATCACCGCGCGCGGCGCCTGGGAAGCGGTCAAGCGCCACTTCCGCGAGATGAACCGCGATATCCAGAACGAACCCTTCACCGTCGTCGGCGTCGGCGACATGTCGGGCGACGTCTTCGGCAACGGCATGCTGCTGTCGAAGGAAATCCGCCTCATCGCCGCCTTCGACCACCGCGACATCTTCATCGATCCCGATCCGGACCCGGCCGCCTCCTTCGCGGAGCGGGAGCGGATGTTCGCCCTGCCCCGCTCCAGTTGGCAGGACTACGACCGGTCGACGATCTCGGCCGGCGGCGGCATCTTTCCGCGGTCGCAGAAATCGATCACCCTGACGGAGGCCGCCGCGAGCGCGATAGGCATGACCAAGACCGTCGCCTCGCCGACAGAGATCATGAACGCCATCCTGAAGGCGCCGGTGGACCTTCTGTGGTTCGGCGGCATCGGCACCTATGTGCGCGCCACTCCCGAATCCAACCCGGAGGTCGGCGACCGCGCCAACGACGCGATCCGCGTCACCGCGCCCGAGATCGGCGCCAAGGTGGTGGGCGAGGGAGCCAACCTCGGCATGACCCAGCGCGCGCGCATTGAATACGGCCTGCACGGCGGGCGCTGCAACTCGGACGCCATCGACAATTCTGGCGGGGTGAATTCCTCCGACGTCGAGGTCAACATCAAGATCGCGCTCGCCGCCGCCATGCGCAGCGGCAAGCTGAACAGGCCAGACCGAAACGCGTTCCTGGCCGAGATGACGGGCGAGGTGGGCGAACTCGTCCTGCGCAACAACTACGACCAGACGCTCGCCATCTCGCTGTCGCAACTGCGCGGAATGGCCGACCTGCCGCACCAGCAGCGCTTCATGGCGGCACTGGAGGCGAGCGGCGATCTCGACCGGGTCGTGGAGACCCTGCCGAGCGACTCGGCCCTTGCCGAGCGTTCCGCGCGCGGCGAACCGCTGACCCGCGCCGAGATCGGCGTGCTGCTCGCCTATGCCAAGATCGTGCTCTTCACCGACATCGTCGAAAGCGAGCTGCCCGATGAGCCGCATTTCGATGAAGATCTTTTGTCCTATTTCCCGGATCGGATGGCGAGGGAGTATCGCGCCGAGATCGAAGGCCACCGGCTGCGGCGCGAGATCATCGCCACGCAGCTCGCCAACGACGTCATCAACCGCGGCGGCCCCTCCTTCGTGAACCGCCTGCAGGACGTCACCGCCTGCCCAGCCTCCGAGGTCGTCGCGGCCTTCTCGGTGGTGCGAGACGGCTTCGAACTGCCGGCGCTCTTCGCCGAGATCGACGCCCTCGACACCCATGTGAACGGAGCCGCGCAGCTCGCCTTCTACCAGGCCGTCGTGCGGCTGATATACGCCGCCTCCTACTGGGACCTGAAGAACGCCGACCGGGACGTCTCCGTCAGCGGCAGGATCGACGAACTTCACCGCGCTCGGGGGACACTGGAGCCGAAACTGCCGGACATGCTGCCTGCATTCCTGAAGGAACGGATGGCCGAGCGGCTGGCACGCTTGACCGATGCCGGTGCCCCTTCCGCGCTGGCCGAAAGACTGGCCTTCCTGCATGTGGCCGAGCTCATTCCCGATATCGACCTTGTCGCCCGCCACGCCGGCGCCGACCTCGTGGTCGCCGCCGGCATCTACCTGCGGATCAGCGAAGCCTTCCGCATCGGCCGGATCGAGGAGGCGGCCCGCGCGGTCGTTCCCGCCGACTACTACGACGGGCTCGCGCTTTCGCGCGCCAACGACATGATCGGCGCCGCCCGGCGTGGGATGGCGGTGGCAGTGCTGACCGGCTATGGAAACGAGGAGGATCCGGTCGCGGCCTGGATCGAAGCCGGCGGACAGCGGCTCGCGCGTGCCCGCGACAGGCTCCAGGCGCTGACGGAGGGCGGCGACATCAGCGTGTCGCGCCTCACCGTGGCGGCGGGCATCATGGCGGATCTCGCCGGCTGACGATCCATGCCCGGCAGGGCGGAGGGCGGAAATGAGTGACGGGACTGGCGACCGGGCGTCGCGGCGCGGCATCTGGGGCTGGATGCTCTTCGACTGGGCGCAGCAGCCCTTCCATACGCTGATCATCACCTTCGTTTTCGCGCCCTACTTCGCATCCGCCGTCGCGCCGGACGCGGCGCGCGGACAGGAGCTCTGGGGCTATGCGACGGGCGCGGGCGGCCTGCTGATCGCGCTCTCCTCGCCTGTCCTCGGCGCAATCGCCGACGCGGCAGGGCCGCGCAAGCCCTGGATCGTCGCCTTCTCCATTCTCGGCGTCGTGGGCTGCTGGATGCTCTGGTTCGCCGTGCCGGGCGCAGAGAACATGGCGATGGTCCTGTTCTTCATCGCGCTCGCCGTCTTCGGCATGGAGTTCGCCGCCGTCTTCAACAACGCCATGATGCCGACGCTCGTGCCGCGTTCGGAACTTGGCCGGCTCTCGGGCTCCGCCTGGGGCCTGGGCTATGCCGGCGGCCTGATCTCCCTGGTGATCGTACTCGGCCTGATGTCGGCATCGCCGGAGAGCGGCCGCACCCTGCTCGGCCTCGACCCGATCCTCGGGCTCGATCCCGCTATGCGCGAGGGCGACCGCGCCGCCGGGCCGTTCACGGCGATCTGGTACGTCGTCTTCGTGCTGCCGATGTTCCTCTTCACCCCCGACGTCGCCCGGCGCGCATCGGCCAAGGGCATGGTGAGCCGCGGGCTAAGACGTCTCGGCGACACGCTGAAACAGCTTCCCTCGCAGCGTAGCTATTTCAGCTTCCTTCTGTCCTCGATGTTCTACCGCGATGCGCTGAAGGAGCGCGGGATGGACGAGGGGCGGATCGACGATCTCAGCCCGCAGCTGCGCAACCACTATGCGCAGGTGGCCGAGGATCTGGATGCGCAGCGCGCCGAGCTCTCGACCGACGATTCCTTCGTGGATCGCATGCTGGAAGGGCTGGCGCACTGGGTGCGCGGAGCCGATGCAGGCAAGCTGACCTGGGGCATCATGCATTTCCGCAAGCGG
>CATMOC010000082.1 GCA_950071955.1 uncultured Mesorhizobium sp.
CGGGATTGCGCCCCACCGACTGCGGCACGCCGGCGATCAGATCATCGTGCGAGACCTCGCCGAGGTTGGTCGAGAACGGCTTCAGCTCGAAATAGAGTTCGTCCAGCGGGATGGTGCCATGGTTGATCACCACCTGATCGTAGGTTTGCTGCCTGCTCACGCCGCCATAGTCGCTGCCGATCGTCGCGATCAGCTGGTTGCCGCTCCGTTCGACCGCATCCAGCCGGTAGGTAACCGTGAAGGTGACGTCGAGCTTCTGGAGCGAGCGCATGTAGGGCACAAGGTTCATGCCCATGACCTCCGGCGAAAAGGTCCGGTCGGGCGTCATGACCTCGACCTTGGCGCTGCTGCCGGCAAGCACCTCGGCCGCCTGCAGGGCCGCATGATCGCCGGCGTCGTCGAACACCAGCACGTTGCTGCCGGGCCTGGCGTCGCCCGAGATGATGTCCCATGAGGAGACGACGAGATCGTTGCCGCGCGCGAGCACCTCGGTGTGCGGCAGCCCGCCCGTCGCGACGATCACGACGTCCGGCTCTTCCGCCCGTACGGCGTCCGCCTCGGCCCAGCGGTTGAAGCGGAAGACGACGCCGAGCCTCTGACATTGCGCCATGCGCCAGTCGATGATGCCGATCATCTCCTTTCGGCGCGGGCTGAGCGACGTCAGCCGGATCTGGCCGCCCGGATCGCTCGCGGCCTCGATGACGACGACCTCGTGGCCGCGTTCGCCCGCGACCCGCGCCGCCTCCAGCCCGCCCGGTCCGGCCCCGACGATCATCACCTTCCGGCGCTTGTCCGCCTTGGGGATGACGTGCGGCATGGTGAGTTCGCGGCCCGTCGCAGCGTTGTGGATGCAGTAGGCGGCACCCCCTTGGTAGATGCGGTCGAGACAGTAGTTGGCGCCGACGCAGGGGCGGATCTCCTCCTCCCGCCCCTCCATGAGCTTCCGGACGATGTGCGGATCGGTCATGTGGGCGCGGGTCATGCCGACCATGTCGAGCTTGCCCGAGGCGATCGCATGCCGCGCGGTCGCGACGTCGGGAATGCGCGCCGCGTGAAAGGTCGGAAAATCCGTGGCGGCCCGAATCTCGCCGGCGAAGTCCAGATGCGGGGACGCGGCCATGCCTTGGATAGGAATGACGTCGGTCAGCGCCGCATCGGTTTCGATGTGGCCTCGGATGACATTCAGGAAGTCGACCAGGCCGCTCTCCTTCAGGCGCCTGGAGATTTCCAGCCCGTCAGCCTTCGTCAGCCCGCCGTCCAGCATCTCGTCTCCGGTGTGGCGGATGCCGACGATGAAATCGGGGCCGACGCGCTCGCGGATCGCGGTCAGCACGTCGAAGGCGAAGCGTAGCCGGTTGTCGAGCGTCCCGCCATAGGGACCGTCGAGATCGTTGGTCAGCGGCGACCAGAACTGGTCCATCAGGTGCCCGTAGGCTTCCAGTTCAATACCGTCCATGCCGCCGGCCTTCATCCGTTCGGCGGCGTCGGCGTAGTCCCTGACGATGCGCTCGATGTCCCAGTCCTCGAGCTTCTTCGGAAAAGCCCGGTGCGCCGGTTCGCGCCTGTGCGAGGGCGACACGACCGGCAGCCAGTCTCCCTTGTCCCAGCGGGTACGACGGCCGAGATGGGTGAGCTGGATCATCACCGCCGCGCCCTGCTCGTGCACGGCATCCGTCAGGTCCTTCACCCATGGCACCACCTCGTCCTTGTAGACGAGGATGTTGTTGAACGCCGGCGGGCTGTCCTTCGAGACGGCGGCCGAGCCCGCCGTCATGGTCAGCGCGATGCCGCCCCTGGCGCGTTCCACATGATAGGCGCGGTAGCGCTCCTTCGGCATCCCGTCCTCGGGATAGGCCGGCTCGTGCGAGGTCGTGAGAATGCGGTTTCGAAACGTCAGGTGCTTGAGCTGGAAAGGCTGCAGGAGTGGATCGTTCGCCATGCGCCGGGCTCCGTTCGGACCGATCGCAGCAGGCTAGCGGTAAATGTACATGTGTGTCAATCTTATAGACATCAATGCCCCTCCAATTGACACTCATGCCCATTTCCGCATAGGAATGGCGCGATGGAGCAGGTGCTGAACGAGAGCGGCTGGCGCGGTTCCGCGGATCTCTGGCTGGAGGCAGCCTATGAGGCCCTGCTGGAGTCCGGTGTCGACGCCGTCAAGATCATGCCGCTGGCCAAGAAGCTCAACCTGTCGCGGACCAGCTTCTACTGGTTCTTCAGGGACCGTGAGGAACTGCTCGCAACCCTGGTCTCGCGCTGGCGCGAGAAGAACACCGGAAATCTGGTCGGCCGGACCGAGGCCTATGCCGAGACGGTAGCCGAGGCCATGCTGAACGTCTTCGACTGCTGGCTGGACGGCGACCTCTTCGATTCGAAGCTGGAGTTCGCCATCAGGAGCTGGGCGCTGCAGTCGCCGGAGACGCTGGCCGAGATCCAGCAGGCGGACCAACTGCGCATCGACGCCCTGACGAAGATGTTCGTCCGCTTCGGCCAGGACGAGGCGCGCGCCGACGTGCGGGCGCGCACGATCTATCTGGTGCAAATCGGCTACATCTCGATGCAGACGAAGGAAGACATTTCCGTCAGGATGAAGCGGATCCCCCAATATGTCGAGATATTCACCGGCCAGGCGCCCGAGCAGAGAGAGCTCGACCGCTTTTTCGCGCGGCATGGGTATTCGGATTAGCAGCGTCGCGTGATGTGACCGGCGCCCAGAGGAGCGACAGATGATCCCGGCAGATGAACAGGTTGTGACGGTCGCGCCGAAACGGCAACGGTCGGGCCGCGGGGCGAGGCGCGAACAGCGAAGCCACGGATCGCAGGGGCTCGGCCGGCCCTACATCCTGCGCAACATCCCGACCTACGACATTCTGTCGGAGGAAAACCTCGTAAGGATCGAGCATACGGCGGACCGCATCCTCGCCGAGATCGGCATCGAATTCCGCGACGATCCCGTGTCGCTCGACCACTGGAAGCGGGCCGGCGCCGATGTCGAGGGCCAGCTCGTCAGGTTCGAGCCGGGGCTCCTGAAGGAGGTCCTGAAGACCGCGCCGTCGACATTCACCCAGCACGCCCGCAATCCGGAGAGATCGGTGGTTATCGGCGGGAAATCCGTCGTCTTCTCGCCGGCCTACGGCTCTCCCTTCGTGATGGACCTCGACCGGGGACGCCGCTACGGCACGATCGAGGACTTCCGCAACTTCATCAAGCTGGCACAATCCTCACCCTGTCTGCACCATTCCGGCGGCACGATCTGCGAACCGGTCGACGTGCCGGTCAACAAGCGCCACCTCGACATGGTCTACAGCCATATCCGCTACTCCGACCGGCCCTTCATGGGCTCGGTGACGGCCGAAAGCCGCGCCGAAGAATCGATAGAGATGGCGCGGCTGGTCTTCGGCGAGGACTTCGTTGACGAGAACTGCGTCATCCTTGGCAACGTCAACGTCAACTCGCCGCTTGTCTGGGATGCGACTATGACGACGGCGCTGCGCGCCTATGCACGGGCGAACCAGGCGGCGGTCGTCGTGCCCTTCATCCTCGGCGGCGCCATGGGTCCGGTGACGAACGCGGGCGCCATCGCGCAGTCTCTCGCCGAGACCATGGCGGGCTGCGCGCTGACACAGCTCGAACGGCCCGGTGCGCCGGTCATCTTCGGTAACTTCCTGTCCTCGATGTCGCTGCGCTCGGGTTCGCCGACATTCGGCACGCCGGAGCCGGCGATCGGCTCGATGGTGATCGGCCAGCTGGCGCGGCGGCTCGGCCTGCCGCTGCGCTGCTCTGGCTCCTTCACCACCTCCAAGCTGCCGGACGCGCAGGCGATGAACGAGAGCACCATGTCGATGCTCGCGGCCGTCCACTGCGGCGCGAACTTCATCCTGCATTCGGCCGGCTTCCTCGACGGCCTGCTCTCCATGTCCTACGAGAAGTTTGTGATGGACGCCGATTTCTGCGGCGCGCTGCACACCTATCTCGACGGCGTGACAATCGACGACAACCAGCTGGCGCTCGACGCCTTCCGGGAGGTCGGGCCGGGCAGCCATTTCTTCGGCTGCGCCCACACCATGGCGAACTACGAGACGGCCTTCTGGGATTCGGGCGTCGCCGACAACGAGCCGTTCGAGAAATGGGAGGCGGCAGGCAGCACCGACGCCGCCTTCCGCGCCAACCGCAAGTGGAAGCAGATGCTGGCCGACTACGAGGCCCCGCCGCTCGACGAGGGAATCGACGAGGCGCTGCTAGATTACATCGCCCGCAAGAAGGCGGGATCCGAGGACGCCTGGTACTGAGCGGACCGGAAAGCGCCGCCTAGTGGCGCCCGATCGACGTGGCGCGCGCCGCGCCGGGCGTACCAGCGGCGATCGGAGCATCCGTGTCGGCGCCTAGAAGCGGCGCCGGAGGCAGCGACGGTCTCTCCTCGCCCATCCAGCGGAACGCCGGCCCCACCGCGACCGGTTCGCCGGCAATTCCGATGCCTTCGGTCTGCGGGTAGAGGTCGCGCAGGAACTCGCCGAGATCGCGCACCCTCGCGGCGGGTACGCCGGCAGCGTTGAGCTCGTTTTCCAGTGCGGCGGCGTCGCTGGCCGCGAACGCCGCCACCAGTTCGGCACGCAAGGCATCCGTGGCGAGGCCAGCGAGGAACGAGCTGTCCGACAGTCCCACCGGTACGTGCGGCGGACGCGCCAGTTCCGGCTTCCCGAGCAGGCGGCAGAGCGTCGCGAACTGGCCCTTCGTGTTGGCCGCGACCGATATGTGGCCGTCGGCGGTGGCGAAGGTCTCCGCGCCGGGGCTTCCCACGAAGCCCCGGTTGCCGACGCGGTCTGGCGCCTCGCCGCTTTCGAACGTCGCGGCTGCCGGTCCCGACATCAGTGCCAGCGCGGAATCGATCATGGAGACGTCGAGCACGATCGGCGCGGTGTCGCCACGCAGCCGCCGGACAACGGCTGCCAAGATCGCCTCGGCCGCGCTGATGCCGGTCGCGATGTCGATTACGGGGAACCCGACCTTCACCGGCGGGTCGTCCACACCAGATCCCTGCAGCGCCATCATGCCGGTTGCGGCCTGGATCACGTGGTCGTAGGCCCCGCGCGCGGCATGCGGCCCGGACTGGCCCCATCCCGAGATCGAACAGTAGATGATGTCGGGCTTTGCCGCGCGCACCGCCTCGGACCCGAGGCCGAGCCGCTTCGCGACGCCGGGGCGGAAATTCTCCACGAAGATATCGGCCGTGGCCGCGAGCCTCAGCGCCGCGTCGCGGCCCTCTTCGGTTGCCAGATCGATGACGACCGACTTCTTTCCCGCATTGAGCGCCCGAAAGCCCGGCGGCAGCCCGCGCAGCTGCGGCTGGGCGCCCAGCGCGCGCATGGGATCGCCGCCTTCCGGCCGTTCGATCTTGATGACCTCGGCGCCGAGGCAGCGCAGGTGGTGAGTGGCGCAGGGACCGGCCAGCACGTGGGTGAGGTCGAGCACCCGGAAGCCTTCCAGTGGCAGCATCATGGTCTCCGTTCGGGGGAAGCCGCCGCCGCGCCCGCGTCCATGCCGTAGACGCGCCGCGCGGTGCCTGCTAGCAGGGCCTGACGCGCATCGGCGGGGTGTTTGGCGGCGATGCGCTTGTAGGCGTTCCACAGCACCACGTAGCCGATCGAGGTGCTGTCGACGGGAAAGTTGCTCTCGAACATGCAGCGCTCCGGCCCGAAGCAGGAGATGGCATGGCGGAAGTAGCCGCCGCGTTCCTCGACGAACTCTTCCGACGATGGCGGCGTCTCGCGCCGGTGCCCGTCATAGCCGGTCACGATCGAGGCCATCCCGCCGAGCTTCATGACGACGTTCGGAAGCCGCGCCAGCGCCTCGACGCTCTTCGCCCAGGGGCGGAAAGCCGGCTGATCCTCCGCTCGAGCCATGGTGTAGTCGACGGGCGCGCCGAGGTGATCCACCACGATGACCGTGCCCGGCGCCGAGCGGGCGAGCGCCTCGAGATCGTCGAGCTGGAAATGGAACTGGAAACTGTCGAAGACTAGGCCCAGGTCGCCCAGCAGCGCTAGCCCGCGCTGAAAGGCCGGATCGGCATAAAGGCCGGGTGGCGCCGCACCAGCGATCAGCCGCGCCGCCGGGTCCTCCAGCCGCGCGCCGCTCTGGCGCACGCCGCGAAAGAGGTCCCCGCCGGCTTCCCGGTGCGCGTCGAGAACGGTCTCAAGGTCCGGATCGCACAGGTCGGCATGCGCGACGATCGCGCCGATTTGCGGAGACTTGCCGGCCTGCTGCCGGGCGAGCCGGGCAGCGAACTCCGTCTCGCCGACGACGCGCAGGTTGGACGGGCCTTCGGTGCGGTATTCCGATCCGCATTCCACATATACCGCCTGCGTGACCTTATGGCCGGCGCACGCATCTTCGAGGAACTCATCGAGTAGGTAGCGGCTCGTCCGCAGGGACAGGGTGCCCTCCTGCGGGTCGGGAAACAGCTGCTCCTCCCACAGGTGAAAATGGGTGTCGACGCACTCCCAGTCCGGTTCAAGGATCGCTTCGCGGCGCAGGTTCCACCAGGCACCGCGCGCTCCCATCATCCCGATCCAGGTCTTCCGCTCCTGCGGCGTCATCGTTCCTCCCTTTGCCGCCTCCTCAGGATAGTCGGCACCTCGCGCGCATCGGCCGGACGCGCGGCTAACGAACATAGGGTCGCCAGTGGCTTTACCGGTAGTTAAAATTCCTTAGGAGCGTGTTATGGATTGCTAACAGCAACGCTCTCCTTCCGGAAATCAGCCCTCGATGGACCTCAGGCAGATTCGCTACTTCGTCGCCGCCTGCGAGGCCGGTTCGCTCAGCGCAGCCGCCGGCCGGCTGAACTGCACCGCGTCCGGCATCAGCCAGCAGATGAGCGCCCTGGAGGCGCGGCTCGGCGCGAGCCTGCTCGAGCGCACGCGGCGCGGCGTCAATCCCACCCCGGCGGGCTGGCGCTTCTATCATCGCTGCCTCGCCGTCCTCAAATCCGTCTCGGAAGCCGAGATGGAACTGGAGGATTTCGCCGCGGGCCTGAGCGGCTCGGTGTCGGCGGGTTTCGTGCCGGGGCTGGCGAGGGCGGTGCTGCCCGCGGCCCTCGCCCGCTTCACGCGCGAATTTCCGCGCGTCGACTTCAAGATCGGCAGCGGAACGGCCGATACGCTGCTCGCCGAAACCTCCGGCGGGGAGCTCGACTTCTATGTCGGCCAGTTCGCCGCGCGGCAGACGGGGCTCGCGGCCACGCCGATCGGGAAGTTCCCCGTGGCGCTCATATCCGGGTCCCGGCGCGGACTGGTGCAGATGAAGCCCGTGAAGCTCGGCGAAGTCGCGCCGCTGAAGCTCTTCGTGCCATCCGCCACCAACAGCCTCAAGCCGCGCATCGAGGCGGCCATCCGCAGCGGCGACATCGCGGTCGAGCGGACGATTTCCATCGCCAGCCTGTCGGCCGGGCTGGAGTTCCTGAGCCTGACCGACTGGTCCGGGATCCTCCCGTTCTGGATCTGCCTGAAGGAACTCGGCAACGACCGCCTCACCGTCAGCCCGATCCTGGATTCAAGGTTCGATGTCGAACTCGCCCTGATCCATCCGGCACAACGGCCGCTGACGCGTCCGTCGCAGCAACTCTACGACTATTTCCGCCAGGAGTTGCAGCGCTGCGCCGATGAATGGCAGCGCATGATGCGTCAGCTTTAAGCAGCCGTTACGGAGCACTTTAGGAGAAATTAGTTTCCCTTAGGGTTCGGCGGCACTACCGTCGCTGATGGAGGAGCGCTGTACCGCCCGATCGCGTGGGCGGCAGCGCACCGGACACGCGTCACGCAGCGGCCGCACGTTCGCGCAATCGGAAAACGAACGATCGGCGGTCGGTGACCCATCGGGGCGGGAGGATAGATCATGACAAAAGGAAATTCGACTACGGACGGCATGTCCCGGCGCGGGCTGAGCCGCCGGGCGTTCGGTGGCCTGACCATCGCGACGCTGGCAGGCGCGCAAGCGGCGATCGGCCCGGCGGCAGCCGCCGCCGAGATCGAATTGAAGATGCAGTTTGCCTCCCCGGACGGCACGCCTTGGAACGACCTGGATCGCCGCTACGCCAAGCAGATCGAAGCAATCACCGGCGGCCGTGCCGCGGTGACGTTCTTCCCGCCGAATTCGGTCACGCCGTTCAAGGACTGGCTGCAGTCGACCGGCTCGGGCCTGCTCGACATCGGCTTCGTGTGGCACCCGGTGCTGCCGGGCAAGTTCGTGCAGATGGAACTCTTCGCTCTCCCCGGGCTGTCGAAGAACCAGACCTTGGCTAGCGTCGTCTATTGGCGGCTGCGCGACCAGTTCCCGGAAATGGGCAACCTGTTCACCGACAAGGACAACGTCGTCGACCTCGCGACCTTCGTTGCGATGGGTTCGCACCTGCACACGAGGGAGCCGGTCCGCATGCTCGCCGACGTCAAGGGCAAGGTCTTCGCCGCGCAGGATTCGGCCGGCGTCGCCGTGCTTGAACTGCTCCGCGCCAGCGCCAGCGTCATGGTCGGCCCCGACGCCTATCTCGCGCTGCAGCGCGGCGCGGTCGACGGCGTCCTGTGCGCCTGGGGGTGGGTCAACAATTTCAAGCTCAACGAGGTGACCACCTATCACACGCTGCTCAACCTCAATCCGGGGTCCTACAGCACCGTGATGAACAAGGACACCTTCGGCCGGCTGACACCGCAGGAGCAGAGCCATCTGACCGACCTCCATCCCGTCTACTTCTTCAACAACACGACCGATGGCGCAGCGGCGGCGATGTCGAGCATCCCGCCGGACAACATCCTGGCGCTCGGGGCCGACGAGGCCGCGGTGCTGGCTTCCCAGATGCGGCCCTTCTGGGACGAATGGGTGAAAAAGGCCGATGCGGCGGGGATGCCGGGCCAGAAGATCCTCGACGAGGCGGTTCGCCTCATGAAACTCTACGACCAGAACTAGGCCCGGAACTAGACCAGGCGAGCGACGCTCGCATTCAGACCTCATACCGGGCGCGCGGCCAGGTCGCCCGAGGACACTGACGGGACCGTCCGTCAACGAGAAGGACGTGCAGGAGCGTGGGGCAGTCGATGCAACCGGCAGCGGCCGACGATGACATGCCCGCTCCGCGTCCGTCCCCCGCCGGGACCATCGCGCGCATCTTCGCCCTCCCGAGCCGCGCCGCGATCTATGTCGGAGCCGTCGCGCTGCTGGCGATGATGGGGCTGACGGTCGCGGACGTCGTGCTGCGCAACCTCTTCTCCGTCGTCGTGCCGGGCGGCATGGAGATGACGGGCCTCCTGATGATCCTCGTGGCACTGTCCACGCTTGCCTCGGTGGAACTGGAGGGAGGCCACATCCGCGTCGACCTCGTGCTTCAGGCCCTGCCCGAGTTCGCCCGCGCGCCGACGATTGCCGGCGGTCTGCTGCTCACCTGCGCGACGATGGTCGTGACCGGCGTGATGATCTGGGCCCAGGCCGTCTATCTCTACGAGAACCGGATCGTCACCGGCGTGCTCCTCGTCCCGGAATGGCCGTTCGTCGCCTGCGGCACCTTCTTCGTCTTCCTCTTCGCGCTCGCGCTGTTCAGGAGCTTCGCAGCCGGCGTGGCCGCGGTCGCGCGACTGCGGGACGCGCGGGCCGTGGCGATCCTGCTCGCCTGGATCGTCGTCGTGGCGGCGATACTCGTCATGGCGCTGTATCCCCAGGCTCTGCCCTTCGATCTGCCGCGCGAGACGCGCGGGCTTGCGGCCATCGGGCTCTGCTTCGCGCTGATCTTCCTCGGCGTCCACGTCGCGGCGGCGATGGCCGTCACCTCGCTGGTCGGCATCAGTATCCTGATCGGCGCCAACGCCAGCCTGACCAGCATCGGCACCACCACCATCGACGTCGTCAGCGACCAGACATGGAGCGTCGTACCGCTGTTTACCTGGATGGGGCTGATCGTCGTCGCCTCCGGCTTTGCGGAAGACCTCTACCGCGCCGCCTATCGCTGGATCGGCCACCTGCCCGGCGGCCTCGCCTCCGCCTCGACGGTCGCGTGCGCCGGCCTGTCCTCCATCGTCGGCGACACACTGTCGGGCGTCTATTCCATGGGCTCCATCGCGCTGCCGCAGATGCGCGCCTACGGCTACGACATGAAGCTCGCCACCGCCTCCATCGCCTGCGCGGCGACCATCGGCGTTATGATCCCGCCGAGCCTGGCCTTCATCGTCTACGGCATGATCACCGAGGTTTCGATCGGCAAGCTGTTCATGGCGGGCATCCTGCCCGGCATCCTGTTCACCGTCATCCTCGTGTCGCTGATCACGATCCGCGCGAAGCTCAATCCGGCGCTGGCGCCGCGCGGCGAGGTCAGTACCTGGGACGAACGCATGCAGTCGAGCGCCAGGGTGTGGCCGATCGTGCTTCTGATGCTGCTCGTGCTCGGCGGGATCTACACCGGCATCGTCACGCCCAACGAGGCCGGCGGCCTCGGCGTGTTCGGCGCGCTGGTCATCGCCGCGGCGATGCGGCGTCTCACCTGGGCGACGCTGTGGCACTCGATCGAGCGCACGCTGCTGCTTTCCGCCGGCATCATCGTGATCTTCATGTTCGCCACCGCCTTCAGCCGCTTCATCGCCATCAGCGGCCTGACGCAGCAACTCGCCGACCTGATCATCGGCCTGGAACTCGGCAAGTACCAGCTGATCGGCGCGATCCTGCTCTTCTACGTGCTGATCGGGATGTTCA
>CATMOC010000083.1 GCA_950071955.1 uncultured Mesorhizobium sp.
CCCCCGCCGACGGCGCCCCGCGCGAGGCGCTGCTCGACCGTGCCATGGGACCGATGCGCAAGCGCAAGTCGTCCGAAAAACTGCGGCGCGGCGGCAAGCCTTCGGAAGGCCTTGCCTTCTCAGCGAAGGATGCCGACGGACGGCTCGTCGGCACCGTGCGGCTGTGGGACGTGAGCGTTGGCGATTGCCGGGCGCCTGCGCTGCTGCTCGGCCCTCTGGCCGTGGATCCAGCGCTGAAGTCCGCCGGGCTCGGCTCGGCCCTGATGAACCATGCCGTGGCCGAGGCGCGCCGCCTCGGCCACGGCGCCATCCTGCTCGTCGGCGATGCGCCCTACTATGCCCGCTTCGGCTTTTCGGCCGAAAAGACCGACGCACTCGCCATGCCCGGACCTTACGAGAAGAGCCGGTTTCTGGCGCTGGAACTGATCGGGGGTTGGCTCGATGGCACGCGGGGCGTGCTCAGGGCGTCGGGAAGAAAGATCGTCAAATCAGGCGCAACGCGCCAGGCCATGGCCGCCTAGGCCGGGCCTTCAGGCCGCTCCCGACGCGTCGAGCCGCGGGGGTCTCCGCTCGGGAGCGGCCTTTTCCTTGTTCGATCATTGTCTTTCGAGCCGGTCGCGCACTTCCATGAGCGCGAAACCGAGCAGGTTTTCTCCGCGCCATAGCGTGGGGTTCGTTGCACGCTCGCCGTCCACCGCGAGCCCTGTTCCCCAGACCCTGTCGACGGGGCTCGCCTCCACGATGATGGCCTCGCCGGTGGAGAGCAGGAACTCGCCGAGCGGCGGGTTCTGCCGGAACTTCTCGAAATTCCCCTCCACCACGATGCCGCGTTTGGCCTCGTTCCAGCGGGTCTCGTCGAAGCCCCTGACCTGCCTGCCGAGTTCCTTCACCTCTCTTGGGCTCGATGCGGCGCGGATATTCTCTGCCGTTTCCTCGTCGCCGAACAGTCGGGCCTTCCCAGCCATCATCCAGTGTTCCGCGGTGGGATAGATCCGTCCCGCTGATGTAAAGGGCGACGGCCACCACTGGCTGAAGCAGGCTGCGGTGATGCTGCCGTCCCTCGACGGCTGATGACCCCAGAAGAACGCGAACGTCTTGTGGCGTTTCGCGCGGAACTCCGTCTCCAGCCAAGACCGATCGTAGATCATGAACTTTGATCCGTTCTCGCGGATCGGGTGTCAATCCCCACGCCCTCGCGGGGAGAGTTGGAGGCTGGCAAAGGATAGGGCGGCCACCGCCGCCCTCGATAACCGATAGCTGACGCCTCAGAGCGCCTGGCTCAGCGCCATCGCGGCCGACATGTCGCCGTCGACCTTCATCTTGCCCTGCATGAAGGCGGCGGTCGGGTTCAGGTCGCCGGCGGCGAGCGCCTCGAAATCGTCCTTGCTCATGGTGATCGTGCAGTCGGCGTCGCCGCCATCTGTCGACACGGCCTCTCCATCGATCGTCAGGGCACCGTCGGAGCCGAGGTCGATCTTCACCGAACGGTCGAAGCCCGAACCGGACAGGCGCTTGCCCATTTCAGCGGCAATCTCGTCGAGGGTCATGTCAGTCTCCTTGTCGTGCGGGCGAACGCGACGGACGCCCCGGTTGATCGGTCTCGCCGCATGCGGCGGCGTTCGGCGCTTCCCATACCAGTCGATTGACGTTTACGTCAACGTTGCCTAGCATTCCCGCCGGAGGAATGTCGGCCCCGCTCTAAAGCATCCTGGCCGGCTTTTGTTTCGAGCGCGCGACGGTGCAGCACCGATTTTCGTCTCGGGACAGCGGCAATGCCGGAGGAGGAGGACATATGAAGTTCACGCCCGAGCATCAGGATCTGCGCCGCACGGTGGCGAAATTCGTCGAGACCGAGCTCGATCCCTACGTCGACAAATGGGAGGCGGCGGAGGAGTTTCCCTCGCACGACATCCTGAAGAAGCTCGGCGACCTCGGCCTGCTCGGCATCAAGTACGACCCGGCCTATGGCGGGCTCGGCCTCGACTTCTCCTATTCCATGGTCATGGCGGAGGAACTCGGCCTGTGCGCCTGCGGCGGCGTGCCGATGGCGATCGGCGTCCACACCGACATGTGCACCCCGGCGCTCAACCGCTTCGGCTCCGACCATGTGAAGTCGAACTTCCTTGCCCCCTCCATTGCCGGCGACGTCGTCGGCTGCCTGGGCGTCAGCGAACCGGGCGCCGGCTCCGACGTCGCGGCGACGAAGACGATCGCGCGCAGGGACGGCGTCGACTACGTGATCTCCGGTACCAAGATGTGGATCACCAACGGCATGAAGGCCGACTGGTGCTGCCTGCTCGCCAACACCTCCGAGGGCCTGCCGCACAGGAACAAGTCGCTGATCTGCGTGCCGATGGACGCCAGGGGCATCACCCGCCAGAAGATCCGCAAGATCGGCATGCATTCCTCCGACACCGCGCAGCTCTTCTTCGACGAGGTGCGCGTGCCCGCGGCCAATCTGATCGGGCAGGAAGGCATGGGCTTCACCTACCAGATGCTGCAGTTCCAGGAGGAGCGGCTCTATCTCACGGCGAGTTCGATCAAGGGCTTCGACCGCCTGATCGACCTCACTATCGACTACACGTCCGAGCGCAACGCCTTCGGCAAGTCGATCCTCGACAACCAGGTCGTGCATTTCCGCCTGGCCGAACTGCGCACCGAAGTCGAGGCGCTCCGCGCGCTCGCCTGGAGCGCGGTGGAACAGTACGTCGCCGGCAGCGACGTGACGAAACTCGCCTCCATGGCCAAGCTCAAGACCGGGCGGCTGGCGCGCGAGATCACCGATACCTGCCTGCAATACTGGGGTGGCATGGGCTTCACCGCCGACAATCCCGTCAGCCGCGCCTACCGCGACACCCGGCTGCTCTCGATCGGCGCCGGCGCCGACGAAGTCATGCTCGGCATCATCTGCAAGCTGGAGGGCACCCTGCCGGGCACGGGAAACAGGGCACGGAACGCCGGTTGAGGCGTGGGGGATGGCGTGCATGGTGCGTGGTTCGACAAGCTCACCATGAGGGGCTCCGTGGACAGCTGCTGGTCCATCGGTAGCAAACTCAACCAGGGTGAAACTCGGCAGAACGTAAGAAATGGATGCTGCGGCACATGTCTTCAGTGTGCCGTTCCACAGACCCCCTCATGGTGAGCTTGTCGAACCACGCACCACCACCACCACCACCTGCCATTGCAACCAACGTGGAACCCGAAGGCTGCCGCTTCATTAAGCGGGGACGCACCCCGGGCGTCTCTCTTCCTGAAGGAACCACGATGGCAAAGACCACGAAACAGTCGTCCAGCACGACTGCGACGATCCACGACCAGAAACTCGTGCGCGGAAAAGGCGGCGAACTGCACCAGATCGCCGAGGGCGATGCGCCCGTCCTGACCACCGCCCAGGGCGGGCCGGTGGCCGACGACCAGAACACGCTCAAGGCCGGCCCGCGTGGCCCGAGCCTGATGGAGGACTTCCACTTCCGCGAGAAGATCTTCCATTTCGACCACGAGCGCATCCCGGAGCGCGTGGTGCATGCGCGCGGCTACGGCGCGCACGGCTATTTCGAGACCTACGAATCGCTGGCGAAATACACCCGCGCCGACATCTTCCAGCGCGCCGGCGAGAAGACGCCGGCCTTCGTGCGCTTCTCCACCGTTGCCAGCTCCAAGGGCTCGTCCGATCTCGCCCGCGACGTGCGCGGCTTCGCGGTCAAGCTCTACACCAAGGAAGGCAACTGGGACATCGTCGGCAACAACATCCCGGTCTTCTTCATCCAGGACGCGATCAAGTTCCCCGACCTGATCCATTCCGTGAAGGCCGAGCCGGACCGCGGCTTTCCGCAGGCTCAGTCGGCGCACGACAATTTCTGGGACTTCATCTCGCTGACGCCGGAATCGATGAACATGGTCATGTGGGTCATGTCGGACCGGGCGATCCCCCGCTCCCTTCGCTTCATGGAAGGCTTCGGCGTCCACACCTTCCGCTTCCTGAACGAGAAGGACGAATCGACCTTCGTGAAATTCCACTGGAAGCCGAAGGCCGGGCTCCAGTCCGTCGTGTGGAACGAGGCGGTGAAGATCAACGGCGCCGACCCGGATTTCCACCGCCGCGACCTGTGGGACGCGATCCAGGCGGGCGATTTCCCCGAATGGGAACTCCGCGTCCAGCTCTTCGACCAGGCCTTCGCCGACGGTTTCGACTTCGACGTGCTCGACCCGACCAAGATCATCCCCGAGGAACTCCTCAAGCCGATCCCCGTCGGCCGGCTGGTGCTCGACCGCATGCCCGACAATTTCTTCGCCGAGACCGAGCAGGTCGCGTTCATGACGCAGAACGTGCCGCCGGGCGTCGACTTCTCGAACGATCCCCTGCTGCAGGGCCGCAACTTCTCCTACCTCGACACCCAGATCAAACGCCTGGGCTCGACCAACTTCACGCATATCCCGATCAACGCGCCGAAGTGCCCCATGCACCACTTCCAGCAGGACGGGCACATGGCCATGCGCAACCCCGTCGGCCGCGTGAACTACCAGCCGAACTCGTTCGGCGACGGCCCGCGCGAATCGCCGCGTCGCGGCTTCCGGTCCTTCGCCGAACCGCTCGAAGGCGAGAAGGTGCGGCTGCGGGCGGAGAGTTTTGCCGATCACTACAGCCAGGCGCGGCAGTTCTTCGACAGCCAGACCGCGCCCGAGCAGAAGCATATCGCGATGGCCCTGACGTTCGAACTCTCCAAGGTCGAGACCCCGACGATCCGCGAGCGCATGGTCTCGCATCTTCTCAACATCGACGAGGGACTGGCCGAGACCGTGGCCGACAAGCTCGGCATCAGGCAGCTGCCGAAGAAGGCCGACGCCGCCATTGCTCCGCGCGATGATTTGCCGGCTTCCGACGCCCTGTCGATCATCAAGAACGGGCCGGACAGTTTTGCCGGCCGCAAGGTCGGCGTGCTGGTCAGCCCCGGCGCCGACGCCGCGCTCCTGAAGAAGCTTCAGGCGGCGCTCGAGAAGGAAGGCGCGATGATGGAGATCGTGGCGCCCAAGGTCGGCGGCGTGGAAGCGGCCGACGGCAGCTGGATCGAGGCCAAGCACATGATCGACGGCGGGCCGTCGGTCCTGTTCGACGCCGTGGCGCTGATCCTTTCGGAGGAGGGGGCCGAGCACCTGACGGGCGAGGCCGCCGCGCGCGATTTCGTCGCCGACGCCTTTGCCCATTGCAAGTTCATCGGCATCACCGCCGCCGCTGCGCCGCTGCTGAGAAAGGCCGGCGTGGAGCCGGACGCCGACGAGGGTCTCATCGATCTCGGCGGCCAGAAGGCGGTGGAGGACTTCATCGCGGCCTGCCGCAAGCTGCGTCTCTGGAGCCGCGAGATGGCCGTCAAGCTGTAGCGGCACAGACCATGGAAAAGCGAAGGCGCCGGTGCACAGCCGGCGCCTTCGTGTTGGTTCGGGGACCGGGCGGGTATGCCGGTCAGCGCATGAGGCCTGCCGTGCGCAGGGCATCCTCGATGATCTTCTTGACGCCGGTGGCCTCCGCCGCCGGCTGATAGGCGCCCGACTTCGGTGCCGCTGCCCTCGCTGCAACCGGTCCGGTCGCATCGCGATGCGGCCGGGCGGCGGGCGACACGGCATCCGTTTGCCTGCCCGTCACCACCGCTTCCGCTTCCGCGATCCCCCAGAACCCGGCGATCCGGCGCGTAGACGAAATGCCGACGTCGAGCATGTAGGGTCCCGGCGATCCCAGTCCGTCATGGCCGACCGGCGTGCCGTGGCCCATGCCGGCGATCATGTTGACCTCCAGCACCGCCTCGCCGGCAGCGTCGCGCCAGACCTGCCGCGTCAGCCTGCCCGCCGTTTCCGCGTGGCTCGGATCGGCGTCGAGCCCGTGCACGCCCTGCCACTGCGCCACGATGGCGTCCGCATTGGAGGGCGCCACGGTGTGGTCCGCCGTGCCGTGCCAGACCGAAATCCTCGGCCACGGCCCACTATGGTTCGAGGCGCCGCTCAGCGTCCGCTGAAGGTCTTCCACCGATCCGCCGCCATGGCCGCGCATGCGGTCGAACGCCTCCGGCACGGTCGAGGCGCTGCCGTGGGGCAGGCCGGCGATGATCGCGCCAGCGGAAAACACGTCCGGATAGGCCGCCAGCATGGTGGCCGACATCGCGCCGCCGGCCGAAAGCCCGGTGACGAAGACGCGCTTCCGGTCGAGCCCGTGGGCGACGACCATCGCCTCCACCATCTGCCGGATCGACTGCGCCTCGCCGGCGCCGCGCCGCGCATCGCCGGGCTGGAACCAGTTGAAGCACAGGTTGGGATTGTTGCCCCGCTGCTGCTCGGCATAGAGCACCGCGAAGCCCGCCTCCGCGGCGAGTTTCGACCAGCCGGAATGGCGGTCGTAGCCGGCGGCGTCCTGCGTGCACCCGTGCAGCACGACCACCAGCGGTGCCCCGTCCGGCATGTCCTCGGGTACGTGGTGGGATGCCCCGAGCGCGCCGGGGTTGGAGCCGAAGTTCGTCAGCGGCGTCAGATGGCTGGCCGCGCCGGCATGGCCCATGCCGGCGGTCTGCCGCGCCCGCATCGCCGAAAGGCGTGCGATCGTATCGGAGATGTTTCGCAATGGAGAGGTTCCCGCTCAAGCGTCCGGGATTGGACGGCAGTCCCTCCAACGTCCCGGCAGCACAATCGTTGCTGCACTGCACAATAGAGGGTCGGGATGAGGGGTGGAAGCGAAAATCCGGGGCGTCGTTGGGATCGGCTGCTAGGCGCGGCGCTTTCTGCGGCGGCGCCGAACCCTCACCCTCGTCATTCCGGAACGGCTGCCAAGCGCAGCGCCGGCTGCCGTATCCGGAACCCATTCCGTGATCTACCCGGACTGGCAGGCGCTTCACCCGGCGAGGTCACGGAATGGATCCCGGCTCTCCCTCCGCTGCGCTCCGGTCGGCCGGGATGACGCTGCGGATGGGGATGCAACATCCGCAAAAGGCGTTTCGGGACACCACCGGGCCTCGCTGTGCCGTCTTCGGGAGCCGGAGCTGGCGGAGCCGAGGCTCTGCGCGCCATTCTGCCCCCGAACCCATTGCTGCCGCTGGTCGCTGTCGGGTAGTCTACAGATCGACGCTCGCGGTCTCGGGCTGGAGGCACACATGAGCTTTGAACTCCATGCGCTGCTGGGGGCAGTTGTCCTCGGGCTGGTGCATCTCTCAGCAGCTTCTTTTTCATTCAAAGCTCAAGTAGGCAACAAGTACACAGTCGGTCCCCGGGACGAAGGGCTTCAACCAACCGGAATTTCGGCCCGATTGTATCGAGCCAACGCAAATTTTCTTGAGACTTTTCCGTATTTTGCCGTCTGCGTCCTCGTGGTCCAGACGACTGGTTCCGAGGGCACTCTGAGTCAGATCGGAAGCGCACTTTATCTAGCGGGCCGCATCATGTTTCTACCGCTGTACGCAGCCGGACTTCCTTGGGTCAGGACGTTGAGTTGGAACGCCGCCACGTTGGGATTGGTGCTCGTCGGCGTGCAGTACGTCGTATCGGAATCGAGTTGATCCTGCATGACGGCTGCCCACTCCGCCCAGTCGTTGCCAACCCATGCGCTTACCGCCTGCCGGGCACACTCCGTGGACAGATACTCCCCCCGCAACGAAGCCCGAATCGCCAACACCCGGATTTCCCCTGCCTTTCCCACCCGGCCACCCCCCGCGTTCTCTTTCTCATCCACGTCCCGCCTTCCCGCCCCACAATACCCCGGTCAAGGAGGGCCGGAGATGCACCGCAGGGCACTGGAGGATCAGACGCAGAGGCGCATCGTCGCGTTGCTCGTCTCGTTCGCCGTGCTGGCCGAGCGCGCCGCCGGGCGGTCCTTTCCCGTCCGCTGGTTCGTGCTCGTCCTGCTGCGCCATGCCCAGACCGTGGCGCTGGCCTATGTCGCCGAGGTCATGCAGGCGACGTTCATCGAAGTCGAGGAACGGCCGGTGGCCGGCTTCACGCCCGCCGATGCCATGCTGCTTTGCCTGCGCTTCCGCGCGCTCGCGGCGGTGCTCGGCGCCCTGCTGGGGCCGGAAGCAAGGCCGGACGAGGACGGCGCCCGCATCGTCGGCGCGGACCGTCGCGCCGCGACATGCGTTTGCCTGCTCCTCTTCGTGCCCGGCAAGGCCGCGCTCCGGCCCCCCTGACACGCCCTAACCCGGCGATCCGCCGCCACGCTCGCATCGCAATCCCAATTCGCCGGACGGCTCCGCCGCGCCGGGCGGCCGTGCTGGTTCTGGCCGCGCGGCGCCGCTCCGTGATGCCTTGATCTCGGTCCCCCATTGTTATACCAGATAACATTATCTTCGGGGAGGAAGCGATGCCGGTTGTGACCGCGCCTGGAATGCGGCCCGTGCGCATGGGCGAGAATTCCGTCGAGACGACCAGGGGGGCGGACGGCGTCCTCTACGTGAAGTCGCGCTTTCCGCTCGGCGGCCATGCCCGCTCCATGACCGACAGTCTTCGCCGGTGGGCGAAGGAAGCGCCGGACCGCGTCTTTCTCGCCGACCGCGGCCCGGACGGCGCCTGGCGCAAGGTCACCTATGCGCAGGCGCTGGAAAAGGCCCGCTCGATCGCGCAATTCATTCTCGACCGCGGCCTCTCGGCCGAGCGCCCGATCGTGGTGCTCTCCGGCAATTCGGTGGAGCACGGGCTGATCGCGCTCGGCGCCATGATGGCGGGCGTGCCCTTCGCGCCGGTTTCCCCGGCCTATTCGCTGGTCTCCAAGGACCACGAGAAGCTGAAGCATATCTTCTCGCTGCTCACGCCGGGGCTGGTCTTCGCCGCCGATGGAAAACCCTTCGAGCCGGCGCTGAAATCGGTCATGACGCCCGATATCGGGCTCGTCGTGGCGCGCAACCCCGCAGCGGGGTTCGCCTCCGAGACCTTCGACGACATGCTGGCGACCGTTCCGACGGAAGCCGTGGAGAAGGCGGACGCCGCGGTCGATCCCGATGCGCCGGCAAAGTTCCTCTTCACGTCGGGCTCGACGGGAATGCCCAAGGCGGTCATCAACACGCAGCGCATGATGACCTGCAACCAGGTGATGATCTCGACCGCCATGGAGTTCCTGAAGGAGGAGCCGCCGGTTCTGGTCGACTGGCTGCCGTGGAACCACACGGCCGGCGGCAACCACAATTTCGGCATCGCGCTCACCAATGGCGGCACGCTGTGGATCGACGACGGCGCGCCGACGCCGGCCGGCATCGACAAGACGGTCCGCAACCTTACAGAGATCGCGCCGACGCTCTATTTCAACGTGCCCAAGGGCTACGAGATGCTCTGCGAGCATCTGTCGAGGAACGAGGCGCTGCGGAAACGCTTCTTCAGCCGCGTGCAGATCCTGCAATATGCCGGCGCCAGCCTGTCCAAGCATGTGTGGGACACGCTGGAACGGCTCGCCACCGAGACGGTCGGCGAGAAGATCATGATCATCACAGGCTACGGCTCCACCGAGACGGCGCCCTTCGCCTTCACCACCACCTGGCCGGTCGGCCAGCCGGGTGAGGTCGGCCTGCCGTCGCCCGACATCGAGGTCAAGCTGGTCGAAAACATTGGCAAGCTGGAACTGCGCCTCAAGGGGCCGAACATCACGCCGGGCTACTGGCGCCAGCCGGACAAGACGGCCGAGTGCTTCGACGAGGAAGGGTTCTACAAGATCGGCGACGCGCTGAAGTTCGTCGATCCGGACGACGTCTCGAAAGGCTTCATCTTCGACGGCCGCGTCACCGAGGATTTCAAGCTGTCGACCGGCACCTGGGTCAACATGGCGGGCGTGAGAACCGGCCTAATCGCGGCCTTCGCGCCCTATGTCCGCGACGCGGTGCTGACCGGGCTCGACCGCAACCACATCGGCGCGCTGCTCTTCCTCGATCTCGACGCCGCCCGCCGCATCGCGCCGGAACTCGCGGTCGCCGACGAGGAGCATTTCGCCGTCCATCCGGCCGTGCGGCTGATCTTCCAGGAACGGCTGGACGAACTGGCGAAGAAATCCACCGGCAGCTCCAATCTGGTGGCGCGCGCCATCATCTGCGACCGGCCGCCGGCGATCGACGCGCACGAGATCACCGACAAGGGCTCGATCAACCAGCGCGCCGTCATGGCCGCCCGGCCCGGGCTCGTGGAGGACCTCTACACGGACCCGCCGCCGCCGCACGTGCTCGTCGCGAAAAAGGGCTGAGCCATGCTCGTGTCGCGCCGCGAGGTCGAGATCGAATGGGGCGACTGCGATCCCGCGGGCATCGTCTTCTATCCGCGCTACTTCGCCATGTTCGACGCCTCCACCGCGCTTCTTTTCGAACGGGCGACGGGCATGAAGAAGATCGCCTGGACGAAGAAGTTCGGCATCGTCGGCATCCCGATGGTCGACACGCGCGCGAAGTTCATCGTCCCGTCGCGCTACGGCGATCTGATCGCCATCGAAACCAAAATGACACGGTTCGTCGTCTGAATCCGTGGTATTCCACCAACAAAAAATGATACCATGGCATCCCACGATCCGACGGATTCAGACGGGAAACCGCATCCTACCTGCTTTGACAACGATAGATCGGAAGAGCGTC
>CATMOC010000084.1 GCA_950071955.1 uncultured Mesorhizobium sp.
ACTCGCCCCGCATATGTCCAGCGCCGAGCAGCAGGCCCCAAGCTCCGGCAAGGACCAGCGCAACGACCAGCTGCGCCGTCCGCCCCGTCACCGGAAGCGCCGCGTACTAGAGGCCGAAACGGGCAAGCAGCGCATTGACGCGCCTGGCCGGCCAGGTCTTCACCGTCAGCGGCCCCGTGCCCGCGTCGACGTCTACCCCTTCTCCGGCATCCAGCACGACACGCGCCGTGCCGTTGTGGCGGGCGACCGCCACCTGGCCTTCGACGACGAACACCGACGTCTCCGCCCCTTCGGCGTCGACGGCCCAGCGCGTGCCGCGCACGGCCGCGATCGCTTGCGGGGCGACGACCTCGAAGCCGGAGGTCGCGGCGTTGCCCGACGCCTCGAGCAGCAGCGCCTTGGAGGACAAACTCACCCGGTCGACGGTTCCGTCGCCATTGCGGTCGCGCAGCGTGTATTGCGCGCCCGGCTCGACGGTGATGGTGATGCCCGTGCCGCAGCGCACGACGTGGCGTTGCGTCCCACCGAGTTGTTCGATCGAGCAGCCGGATTGCGCAAAGGCTGGCCCTGCCGCGAAGGCGGCGACCGTGGCGAGACAGAAAATTCCGACCGTTCGCATCTTAAGCCCTCCTGGGCCCGGCCCCTGCGGGGAGTGCGATCTTCGCAGGTACGGAGAGACCAACGTCACCCGACCGAGCATGTCGGCGCGAGTGTCACACGGTTATGCCGTGGAAGCCAGTCCCCCGTTACCGTCGGCGCGGCCGTGCGGTCAGTTTTCCAGCGCCTCGCCGATGGCGCGAAAGAGGTGGATCGTCTCGGTCTCGCGGAAGGAGGTCTCGTCGTTCGTGGTGCCGTAGTTGCGGCTGGCCGAGAGCTTCACGATCACGAGCCCGCGGCCCGGATGCACGTAGACGAACTGGTTGTAGACGCCGATAGCGGAGAATTCCCCCTCGTCGTAGGGAAGCCACCACTGGTATCCGTAGCTGAAGATCGTGTTGGCGAGCCCCGTGCTGCCCGCCTTCAGATGCGGCGCGTCGGCGGTGACGGAGGCGTTCACCCATTCGGCCGGCACGACCTGCCGGCCACGCCACTTGCCGCCGTTGCGGTAGAGTTCGCCGATCTTGGCGTAGTCGCGCGCGGTGGCGTTGAGGCCGCCATAGGCCATCTCCATGCCGGTCTCGTCGATCAGCCAGTGCGCATCGTGCTCCATGCCGAGCGGATGCCAGAGCTTCTCTTCCATGTAGTCGCGGATCGGGCGTCCGGTCACCTTTTTTAGAAGCATCCCGAGCACTTGCGTGTCGGTGCTGTTGTAGAGGTTGTAGGTTCCCGGAGCGTGCTCCCGTTCCAGCGTGGCGGCGAAGTCGTTGAATGACCCGCCATGGGCGAAGATCGACACGAAGCGGTTGATATCTGAATTCGGGTCGCTGTAGTCCTCGTTCCAGCGGGCGCCGGACGACATCTGCAGCACGTCCTTGATGCGCGCGCCGTCGTAGGCGGAGCCCTTCAGTTCCGGCAGATGGTCGACGATCTGTTCCTCCACCGAGCCGAACCCGCCTTCAGCCTGCGCGATGCCCAGCGCGGCCGAGACGAAGCTCTTGGCCACCGACATGGAGACCCAGGTGGTCGTGGGGCTGCCGGTGAGCCAGTAGCGTTCGAGCCGCATCGCGCCGTCCTTGATGACGAGCAGCGCTACTGTGTCGGTCTCGCCCAGGAACGCCATTGTGTCCTTCGCGGCGCCCTCGTGCATGAAGTTCTGGGGCAGCTCTATCGGCTCGCCCTGGGGGAAGACGAAGGGTTCCGGCGAGGCCGTCATCGTGGCGACCGGGAAGATCTCGTGCACGCGGCCGAACGTGTCGTCCTGCCGCGCGCCCGAAAACAGGCTGGAGGCATATTTCAGTCGTTCGTTCATCCCCGTCCGCCCCTCTTTGAAATCATCGTCCCGCCGTCGCGTCAGCCCTTCAGCAACTCCGCCACCTCGGGGGCGAAATAGGTGAGGATGCCGTCGCAGCCCGCCCGCTTGAAGGCGGCCAGCGATTCCATCATGACCTTCTCGCCGTCGATCCAGCCGTTGGCGGCGGCCGCCTTGATCATCGCGTATTCTCCGGACACCTGGTAGGCGAAGGTCGGCACCTCGAGTTCCCGTTTCACACGGTTGCAGATGTCGAGATAGGGCAGGCCGGGCTTGACCATCAGCATGTCGGCGCCCTCGAGCACGTCCTGCTCGGCCTCGCGCACGGCTTCCTCCGAATTGGCGTGGTCGATGTAGTAGGTCTTCTTGTCGCCCTTAAGCAGGCCGGCGGTGCCGATCGCCTCGCGGTAGGGGCCGTAATAGGCCGAGGCGAACTTGGTGGCGTAGGACATGATCGCCACGTCCTGGAAGCCGTTCGCGTCGAGCGCGTCGCGGATCGCGCCGATGCGGCCGTCCATCATGTCCGAGGGCGCGATGATGTCGGCGCCCGCCGCCGCCTGGAGGACGGCGGCCTGTGCGACCTGGGATACGGTCTCGTCGTTGACGATGATGCCATCGCGCAGGATGCCGTCGTGGCCGTGGCTGGTGAAGGGGTCGAGGGCTGCGTCGGTAATGATGCCGATCTCCGGCACCGCCGCCTTGATGGCGCGGCTCGCCCGGTTGAGGATGTTGTCGGCGTTGAGGATTTCCGAGCCGGTCTGGTCGCGCAGCGAGCGATCGACGTTGGGGAAGGTCGCAATCGCCGGCACGCCGAGCTTCGCCGCCCTCTCGACCTCCTTGATCGCGACGTCGAGGGTCATGCGGAAGACGCCGGGCATGGCGTCGATCGGCTCTCGTCGGCCTTCGCCCTCGATCACGAAGATCGGCCAGATCAGGTCGTCGACCGTCAGCCGGTTCTCCTGCACCAGCCGCCGGGACCAGTCTGCCTTGCGCATGCGCCGGAGCCGGCGGGAGCCGGTGATCTCGTCCACGGTGCGGCGGCCCGTCTTCAAGTCGCGAAACATCCTGTTCATGGCTCTTCTCCCGTCGGCGGAGTGTTATCATGCGCGGGCGCTCGACAAAATGCGCAAGCCAGCCGTAACCGGCTGTGCCATTGACGCGTCGGCAGCGCCTGCTTAAGCCTCGATCCACTGAAACGGAAGGGCTTTCGATGGACTTCGGAGGAGGCGACGAGATCCGCTTCGAGCGGCAGGGCGCTGCCGGCATCGTGACGCTGACGCGTCCCAAGGCGCTCAACGCCATCACGCACCGGATGGTGCTCGCGCTCACCCGCGCGCTTGACGAATGGCAGTCCGACGACGCCGTATCGGTCGTGGTCGTCAAGGCCGAGGGACGCGCTTTTTCGGCCGGAGGCGACATCCTGCGCATCTACGAGGCGGGAAAGGCCGGCGGTTTTCCCGTCGAGTTCTTCGCCGACGAGTATCGGCTGAACGCGGCCATCGCCCGGTTCGAGAAGCCCTATGTCTCGCTGATCGACGGCATCGTGATGGGCGGCGGCGTCGGCATATCGGTGCACGGCAGCCACCGCCTCCTCACCGAGAACGCCGTCTTCGCCATGCCGGAAGTTGGCATCGGCTTCTTCCCCGACGTCGGCGGCAGCTTCTTCCTGCCGCGGCTGAAGAACTGCTTCGGCTCCTGGCTCGGGCTTACCGGCGACCGCATCCGTTTCGGCGACGCGCTATGGAGCGGCATCGCCACCCATGCGGTGCATTCCGCCGATCTGGGCGCGATCGTCGCGGCACTGGCCGAGACGGGCGATCCCGACGAAGTCTGCGAACGCTTTGCGTTCGAACCCCCGCGCGAGACCGAAGACGCGTCGCTGTCCTCGATCGGTCGGCATTTCTCGCTGGAGTCCATCAGCGACATCCTGGTCAGCCTGGGGCAGGGGCGCGAGCACGGCGACGAATTCGCGGGCAAGGCGCTGGCGACGATCCGCACCCGCTCGCCGACCAGTCTCCACGTCGCGCACCGGCAGATCCTCGCGGGTGGCATGCTGAGCATGGACGAGTGCATGCGCATGGAGTTCCGCATTCTCAACCGAATGCTCAAGGGACATGATTTCTACGAGGGCATCCGCGCCGTCCTCATCGACAAGGGATCGAAGCCGGATTGGAAACCTGCGACGATCGAGGAGGTTGGCGAAGCGGAGATCGAAGCCTATTTCGCGCCGCTCGGGGATTCGGAGCTGGCCGTGTGATGGAGGAGGATTTCGATGGCCCGGTCCTGCGGCCGGCGTTGATCGACAGCCTTTTCGAGGCCTTTCTCCGGATCGTGGCGGCCTACAGCCTGCTGTTCGGGGTCTTCTACTGGGTACGGCTGATCGGATTCTATCCGGGCCCACTATGGCGCTTCGACACCATGCCCGTTGAGTGGCAGGTCGCCTCCGTCGTCCTCGCCGCGCTGTTTCCGATCGCCGGGATCGGCCTTTGGATGACCGCGTCCTGGGGGCCGGTGATCTGGTTCATCTGCGCTGCCACGGAAGTGGTGATGTTCCAGGCCATGTCCCCGGTTTTCGGCGAAAGGCACCTGATCGTCGCCTCCCACATCCTCGTCGCGGCGATCTACGTCGGGTTCCGCGCGACCTTCTTTTTTCAGCGGCGCCAGGTGCGCGATTGACGAAAAATTAACGCATCCTTCAGTCGATTGTACCGAAAGGCCTTGTTAAGGCTGGCGTTTAAGTCGAATTTTAGGTGTCCGCGATAGGTTGGGGCCAAGGTGAGAAAAAAACAATCACCGGCGTCAAACACGAGGCACACAGACATGATCAACGCACGACAGGCCCAGAAGCCCGTCCCGGTTCACGACGACCGCAAGGACGCGATCCGCTCGCTCTACCTGGAATCCCTTCAGCTCGTGGAGCGGCTCCACCGCCGGCTGCTGGACGTGATCAAGGACGAGTTCGAACGCAACGGCCGCTCCGACATCAATGCCGTCCAGGCGCTGCTGCTGTTCAACATCGGCAATTCCGAGCTCACGGCCGGCGAACTGCGCACGCGCGGCTACTATCTCGGCTCCAACGTCTCCTACAATCTCAAGAAGCTGGTCGACCTCGGCTTCATCAACCACCAGCGCTCGCGGGTCGACCGCCGCTCGGTGCGCGTCAGCCTCACCGGCAAGGGCCAGGAGATCGCCGAGATCGTCTCCGGCCTCTACGAGCGGCACATCGGCTCGATCGAGCAGGTGGGCGGCATCAACGCCGACGAATTCAAGCAGATGAACAAGTTCCTGCTGCGTCTCGACCGGTTCTGGAACGACACGATCGCTTACCGCATGTAGTCTGCGGCCGCGCTTTTCGATCCCGTCTTCGGGGCCGGTGCCATGCGCCGGCCCCGACGCCGTTTGGCCGTCATCTCACCGGTTTGTGTCGGCTGGGGCCTTCATGCGGCCATATTCGGATGGTGTTGAACTTCGAAGCGCCGCGTGGATTTCTTCGCGACCATTCCGACGGTTTCTCGGCGGCGTATCAGGGGAGACATGGTTGGTGCTTTGTTAACAGCCCCGACCTATCTTTCCGGCATCGACGACGCGCCTGCGGCGCGACCACCACAGGGTTGAAGGCATCATGAAGACAGACCGCCGTACTTTCCTTACCGGCGCCGGTGCGATGGCCGCGACCGCGGTTGCCGGATCCGCGCATGCGCAGGACATCATCCGCGACCTGATCCTCTCGCCGAAGCGCGGAAGCTGGAACGACCAGTTCGACGCGCGCGCTTCCGAGGGCGGCAAGGTGGCGACCAATCTGCCCATCTTCAGCCCCGAGACCGTGTCCTACGTGGAACAGGCGATCTCGCAGTACATGGGCATCCAGGGGCAGGGCGGCTGGCCGATGGTTCCCGCCACCAAGAAGCTCCGGCTCGGCGTCGTCGACCCCGACGTGGACATGCTGCGCCGCCGCCTGATGGTCTCGGGCGACCTGTCGTCCAGCGCCGGCATCTCGCCCGCCTTCGATTCCTACGTCGACGCCGCCGTCAAGCGCTTCCAGGCCCGCCACGGCCTGCCCGAGGACGGCGTCATGGGCGCCCACACCTATGCCGCGATGAACGTCTCGGCCTCCGTCCGGCTCGGCCAGCTCGAGACCAACCTGGTGCGCCTGCGCTCCATGTCCGGCTTCCTCGGCGACCGCTACGTGATGGTCAACATCCCGGCCGCCCAGATCGAGGCGGTGGAGAACGGCCGCGTCGTGTCGCGCCACACCGCGATCGTCGGCAAGATCGACCGCCAGACGCCGATCCTCAACTCCCAGATCAACGAAGTGATCGTCAATCCGTACTGGAACGCGCCAGAATCGATCGTCCGCAAGGACATCATCCCGCTGATGCGCAAGAACCCGAACTACCTGAAAGACAACTTCATCCGCATCCTCGGTCCCGGCGGCGTCGAGGTCGATCCCATGACGATCGACTGGAACACGGAAGAGGCGGCCAAGCTGCACTTCCGCCAGGATCCGGGCAAGATCAACGCCATGGCCTCGGTGAAGATCAACTTCCCGAACCCGCACGCCGTCTATATGCACGACACCCCGCAGCAGAGCCTCTTCAACAATCTGATGCGCTTCGATTCCTCGGGCTGCGTGCGCGTCCAGAACGTGCGCGATCTCGTGACCTGGCTCCTGCGCGACACGCCCGGCTGGGATCGCCAGCGCTTCGAGCAGACCATCAAGACCGGCGAGAGCACCCCCGTCGCGCTGTCGACGCCGGTGCCGGTCTACTTCACCTACATCTCGGCCTGGTCGACCGGCGACCGCGTCGTCCACTTCCGCGACGACATCTACGGCCGAGACGGTGTCGAGGAACTGATGCTGTCCTCGGCTCTCTGAGCCCGGCAAACGCAATCGCGCAAAGGCCGTCCTCGCGGGCGGCCTTTGGCATTTTCCGCCAGGTTTCGGCCGCTACCGGTCTAGCCGTACCACCCGGACGGCCGTCACTCCGGTTGCCGGTCTCGTGAGGTTGAACACCGCAGCCTCGATTCCCCAGGCGCTGACAAGGCTTTCGAAGGTTTGTGGAGCGTTGGCATGATCGAAGTAGCTCATCCCGTTTGGAAGGATATCGGTGGGTGACGCCCTGATCTGCGGCAGCACGGCGGATCCGAGGAACACCTCCGCCTGGAACTGCCCTTCCGGAGACAGGTGATCCAATTCTTGTCCGCGGCGCCCGATCGCGCCCAGGTTGAACCAGGTCGAGACCGCCTCCAGGCAGGCTCGCATTGTTGTTTCCGTCCGATCGAGGCCGGCGGCGCTGCCGAAAGCCGGCCGGGATCCCGTCCTTTCGCTGCAGACGGCGATGGAGACCAGTGCACCCGAAACGTGCCGGTGCTCGCTGATCCGCAGGGCCAATCCGCTACGATGCGCCCAGGAGGAAAGGAACTCGAACCGACCGTCTGCGGTCGCATCCTCTGTGAGGTGGAAAAGTTCCTGGCCGTCGAGCCATCTGTCGACCGCGTCGTTTTCCGCCAGTTCCAGGAGGCCTCTGAGAGCTGCATCGGGAAGATCTCGACCGACTGAACATCCACGACTGTCCGCGGCTTCAACACCATCCTGCTGAGTGGGGTGGCCGAGCAGAAGAACGTTTGCCGGAAGTACGATCTTGCCGGCCCCCGAGATGCCGATCGATGCCAATTCGGAGGGATCGCCGGCGTGGTACTGGATGCTGTATCTTTCGATCCCCTCGAGCACGCAAGCCATTCGGGCTGCCTGTTCCCGCAAGGCCGATCCGGAACCAATGCGACAGCGGAGACCTTGCGGCGGCGGCAGGCAACCGCTTGGCAGGACGACGGGGCACACATACGTCCAGACCGGACAATCAGCCCGCAACGTCGCTCTGCGCGGCTCGCCGATCGTGAGGCCGATGTTGGCGACTGCGGTCCGGTATACATCTTCGACAACCACATCCTGCAGCTTCCGCTACGTCAAGGGTTGTGGCAAGATCAATTGTTGGAGATGCAAGCTTCTGAAACCCAAAGAGGGCGTGAATCATGGCCAGATTCAAATTGACGTCGGGGAGCGAGGACCGAGACATCGGCAAAGCCGTGCTTGAGGCCGCGGAAGCGGCCGGAAAGAACGGGGGCAAACTCGACGATGCAGAAAAAAGAGCCTTCGAAGCGAGGATAAAGGAACTGATCGATCCGACCTTCGCGGGGAGCGTCGAGGTTCTCTATGACACCCCGGATCAAATCCACATAGTCATCCCCTACCTTCCGGACGCGACCTACTCCGACAACAACTTCGCCAATGAAGCGATGGGGCACATTGTCGTCAGAGGTTGCGGTCGCTAGCGCGCGCCGGTTTTCGACCGGGCTCGCGCTGATGTTGAAAACCGAGAAGACATCGAAGACGAGCCGCGGCGCCGTTCCGCGGAAAGGGGTGTTGCGGGCCGTGCTTGTCGCGGACGCGGCGAGCTATTCCCGTCTCATGCCTGAAGACCCTATGGGCACGATCACCAGCCTGAACAGGTCCAGAGCTCGTATGCGCGAGATCATTCGGCGCCATGGCGGCGAGGACGCAGGGTTTCCGGGAGACTTTCTGCTCGCCATATTCGCCGCGGCCGGCGATGCCCTCGAATCGGCGATGGAATTCCTCAAGGAGGCGGATCAGGCAGGAATTTCGGTCCCGCTGCGATTCCGCGTCGGACTGCATGTGGGCGACGTCTTCGAGCAGGAGGGTGAATACCTGGGGGTGGCCATCAACATCGCCTCGCGCCTTCAGCAGTGTGCTCCGATCGGCGGTATCGTCATGTCGCAGGCGTTTCGCCAGAGCCTGCCGGGGCGACTGCGCCTTCCGGTGGACGACATTGGCCAGTTGCAGCTCAAGAACGTCGAAGAGCCCATCCACGCCTTCGAAGTGAAGGGATCCGGCCTCTCTCCCGATGGGCCGGCGGTACCGTTGCGGGCCGGCACCGGGGGGACCGACGAACACAAACGACCCAGCAGGCGCATCGAGAAACGTCCGCGGATCTTCATCAGACCGTTCCGTGCCGCTGGCAAGGCCGAGCGGGCGCTGGTCTTCGCCGATGGACTGATGGAAGAACTCGTGACGACCTTCGGCGTCTTCTCGGACGTCTTCCGCGTCAGTTCGACCTCCAATTCTTCCGAAAGGCGGGACGGCTACGAAATCACCGGTCAGGTCCGCAACGGCGACCGTCTGAGGATCACCTGCCACCTGACCGACCTCTCCACCGGCGACGCCATCTGGTCGGACCGTTTCGATTTCGGCAACGACGCAAGCTACGATGCGCAGGAGCGCATCGTAATCGCGGTGACGAATGCGCTGCAATTGAAGCTGACCGACGGCGAAGCCGCGCGCCTTTGGTCGACGCAGCCCACCTCGATGGCAGCCTGGGAGGAATTCCATCGCGGGCGCATGTGCGAGGCACGCTATACGAGCGACGGCAACCTGAAGGCGCGGGAGCATTTCGGTCGCGCCATGTCGCTGGACCCCGAATTCGTGCCTGCGGTCGTCGCGACCGGGTTCAGCCACCTCGATGCGGTTCGACTCGGATGGGCCTCCGACCACGAGGACGACCTAGAGAAGGCTTTCCGTTTGGCGGAACTGGCCAGACGGATGGACCCGCAGGATCCCTATGCAATCGCACTGCTGGCCTATGTCGAGCGGGCCCAGGGAAAGCTCGACCAGTCGGTCGCCACGATGGCGCGGGCCGTTCACCTTGCGCCCCGCAACGGAGAGCTGGTCGCGTATTACGCCGACATGCTGTGGATGCAGGGCGATGCCGCGGGTGCGGTGCGGCAGAACCGCAGGGCGCTGGAGCTTTTCCCGCAGCCGAGCTCATGGGTGCGTGGGAATCTGGGGCTCGCACTGCTCTGGACCGGCGACTGCCCGGAAGCGCAGAAGGTGTTCGAGACGGTCATCGCGTCGGACGAGGACTACGCGCGAGCCTATATCGGGCTGGTTGTCGCCCTCGTGCGGCAAGGGCGGATCGAGCAAGCCAGGGCGGTATATCAGTCGCTGCTGCTGATCGAGCCGGGATTTGCGCCGCGGAACTGGATTGCGCGCAACCTTCATTTCAATCCGGCCGACGCGGACCGTTTCATGGCCGATCTGATGCTCGCTGCACGGTAGAACGCATCGCCTGCGGGTACAGCGTGATCGTGCCAGCGCATCTCGCTCCTTCAAGTCCTTCAGGACATCGCGGTTGCGCAGCCGGACAGGCGTGAGCCGTTTGTCAGGCGGCGCCCGCGGCGGCGCGAAGCCGGGGATGATGCCGCCCGGGATGATGCCGCCACCGGCCACCAGCGCCGGAACATCCATGGATACGGCACCGTCGATGGACGGCAGCGGCACGACACGCAGGGCTGCAATCAGCCGTGTCGCCGCCTCGTTGATGTCGACGGGGGATTGCGGTCCGCCGCCCAGCAACCTGTCCAGATCGACCTGCTTCGACTTCGCACGGATTTCAAAACGCTTTTCGCCGGCATAGATCAGATCCGCATTGCCGGTCATGCTCAGGCGCCGGTCTTCGGGACCATAGCGGAACTCGAATTCAGGAACCGCCACCTCGGCGATATCGGCAGTGAACTGCCCTTCCGCCTGCCAGATGTTCGGATCGTTTTCTTCCAGCGCAACA
>CATMOC010000085.1 GCA_950071955.1 uncultured Mesorhizobium sp.
AAATGCCCGCGCCGATGCCCCGGCCGGCACCGGTAACGAGGACGACCTGGCCCGCCAGCTGCTGCTGGATCATGCGGTTTCTCGTCCTGGTTTCGCGAGCGCCTGGCCGGCCGGCAGGACCAGCAGCGTCGAGGTCGCGGTTGCGATCACCGCCTCACCGTCCGATATCTCGGCCGCGGCGAACATCACCCGCCGGCCCGGTTTCTCGATGCGCCCATGCGCGGTGTAGCGGGCGCTCCGCGCCGCCTTCTGGAAGACGACATTCATGGTGAGTGTCGACAGGACCGCGTCGTCGGCGAGCTGCGTGAAGCCTGCGAAGGCCATGGCAAAGTCGAGCATCGTCGCCACCGCGCCGCCCTGCACCACGCCGGCGCCCTGCCGGAAGGTCTGCTGCGGCTCGTATCGGAAGACCAGCTCCCGGCGCCCGGGCTCCCACGCCTCCAGCACGCAGCCGAGGGCGACCGCGAGCGGATTGCTGTCCACGGCGACGGCCTCCCCGCCGTTGGCCATGAAGCGCCGCACGAGCACGAGATCGGGGTTCATCCGCGCCGCACTCACTGGATGTCGATGCAGACCTTGCCGACGTGGCGACCGGCTTCCAGGTAGCGCAGCCCGTCGGCCAGTTCGGAGAGGCCGAACCGTTTCTCGTCGATGACCGGCTTCAGGCCATTGGCGGCGATCGCATCCACCATCTGCTGCAGCATCAGCCGGCTTCCGGCGTTGGCGCCCTCCAGGCGCAGCGCCTGCATGGCCACGATTGGCACGTTGAGTTCGGCCCTGGGGCCCGTGACCACGCCGATGAGGGTGATGGTTCCGCCGGGCCTGAGGGCCCGCATGGAGTGCTTGAGGGTTTCGGCGCCGCCGATGTCGACAACGTGGTCTATCCCCGCGCCCCCCGTGAGGCCCATGATGGTCTTGCCCCATTCGGCGTCCTCGCGATGGTTCACCACGTGGTCGGCGCCGAGCCGTTTGAGCAGCTCGAGCTTTTCGGGACTGGACGAGGTGGCGAACACCGCCGCGCCGGCCATCTTGGCGAACTGCAGGGCGAACAGGGACACCCCGCCGGTTCCCTGGGTCAGCACGCGCTGGCCGGGCCGGATGCCGCCGCGCTCGATCAGCCCGTTCCAGGCGGTGGCCGCCGCGCAGGGCAGCGCCGCCGCCTCGGGAAAGGACATCGACGCCGGCATGCGCACCAGCGCGTCCTCGCGAAAGACCCGCTTCTCGACGGCGACACCGTCGAACATGCCGCCAAGATCCTCGGTGACGCATTCCAGACGCAGCGGCCCGGCCTGCCAGCGCGGGAAGAAGCAGTTCAGCACGCGGTCACCGACCTTCCAGGCGCGAACCTTCGCGCCGACGGCCACGACCTCGCCCGCGGCGTCGGAGAGCGGGATCAGCCGCGCCTGCTTCTGCATGCGGCCGTAGCCGCCTTTCACAGCCAGGATGTCGCGGTAGTTCAGCGACGCGGCGCGGATCGCGACGAGGACCTCACCGGGTCCGGGCTCCGGTTCGTCCATCTCCACGATGCGCAGGTTTTCGATGCCCATCGGGTCGACCAGTGCAGCTCTCATTGCCCGTCTCCTCGTTCTTTCGGTTCTTCTTCACAGTGCGTGGAAGCGTTCGCCGCTTTCGGCCATCCGCACGAGCGAGGCGGGGGGTTCGAAGCGCGGGCCGTATTTTCGCGAAAGGTCGCGTGCCTCTTCCACCATCGTCGCCGCGCCTATCATGTCGACATAGGCGAAGGGACCTCCGAGGTGAACCGGATAGCCCCAGCCGAGCACCGCGGCGACGTCGCCCGACAGCGGATCGCCCAGCACGCCGTCCTCCAGCGCGCGTGCGGCTTCGAGCGATTGCGTAACCAGCAGGCGGGAGCGCACGTCGTCATACGGCACGGGCGAGGCCGCGGGGAACATCCCGGCCAGGCCGGGCCAGGGCTCGGCGCCGTCCTCGGCATAGTCGTAGAGGCCATGTCCTGTCGGCCTCCCCACGCGGCCGGCGGCTTCGAGCTTCGCCAGCGCCTCGACCGCCTTCGAGCCGTCCATCGACTTCGGAGATCCCGGTCCGCTCATGGAAGTCAGAATGTCCTTCAGCAGCGGGATCTTTGTCAGGTCCGCCAGCGTCGCGGCACCGATGGCGAAGCCCGCGGTCGTCATCAAATTGTCGATCACCTGCGGGGCGACGCCCTCGGCGACGAGCGTCATCCCTTCGCCGGAAAGGCTCGACACGACACGGCTGGTGTAGAAACCGAGCCCGTCCTTGACGGTCAGAACCGTCTTGCGCATCGCGGCCGCGAGCATGACGGCGTCGCGCCAGGCCTTCTCAGACGTCGCGTCCGCCCGCACGATCTCCAAAAGTTTCATCGCCTCCACCGGCGCGAAGAAGTGCATGCCGACCATCCGCGACGGATCGCCGACGGCGGTCGAGAGCGAACCGATCGGTATCGTGGAAGTGTTGCTGCCGATGGTGGTGCCGGGTCGCATCGAGGAGTCGAGCCGGCGCAGCACGTCATGCTTCACGTCGAGGCGCTCGAAGACGGCTTCGATGGCCATGTCGGCATCGGCGGTCGCATCGTAGCTTTCCGTCGCCTCGATGCGGCCGAGAAGGGCCGCGGCCGCGTCGGCGGCGAGGCGGCCCCGGCCAACCTGCCGCTCGGCGAGTTTGCCGATGCGGCCGCGCGCCTCGTGCGCCTTCTCCCGAGAGACCTCGACGAGGACGACCGACAGGCCCGCAAGCGCCGCCGCATAGGCGATGCCGGTGCCCATCTGTCCGCCGCCGGCGACCGCGATGGTCCGCAGCGACCCATCGGGCTTGACCGATGGCCGGGCGGCTCGCGTCCCGTAATGGAGGACCCGCATGCGGTTGCGCGCGCCGTCGGAGACCGCAAGGCGCGCGAACTGCCGCGTCTCGACCGCGATGCCCGCGTCGAGCGTGCGCTCCAGCCCGTGATGCAGGGTGTGGAGAATGGCCGTGCCCGCCTCGTTGGTCGCGGCGGATTTCGCCCGCATCCGCGCCCAGGCGCCGGTGAGAAAGTTGCGCCCCTTCACCGTGTTCGGGTCGAGACCCGGCAGCGTCCATCCCTTGCGGTCCCATGGCTGGGCCGGTTCTGGGTTGGCGGCGATCCAGTCCGTGCAGGCATCCAGGAGTTCGCCGGCCGGCACGACGGCGTCGATCAGCCCGGCTTTGAGAGCGGTGGCGGCGTCCAGCGTGCGGCCCGGCAGGATGAGATCGGCCGCGGCCTGCATGCCGATGAGGCGCGGCAGGCGCTGCGTCCCGCCGGCTCCGGGCATCAGGCCGAGGCCCGCTTCCGGGAGGCCATACAGCGCGTCCGGCCGGTCCGCGGCAATGCGACGGTGGCAGCCGAGCGCGAGTTCGTAGCCGCCGCCGAGCGCGGTACCGTTGAGCGCCGCGACCACCGGCCGGCCCCAGGTCTCGAGCTTGCGGATGGCGAGGAGGAAGGGCGAGACGATCGCCACGATATCCTCCGGGGTTCTCGCCGCGCGCAGTTCGTCGAGATCGCCGCCGGCCGCGAAGCCATCCTTGGCCGAGCTGATGACGATCCCTTTCACCGAGGCATCGGCGAGAACCTCCTCGACCAGCGCGAGGAAGGCGTGGTTGAAGGCCTTGGTCAGCGTGTTGACCGGGCCGGGCGTCTCGATGGTCAGGAGGACGATGCCTCGTTCGAGGTCCGTGCGGCGGATCACGATGCGAGCCCCACGCGCTCAATGCAGGTGGCGACCCCCATGCCGAGGCCGACGCAGAGCGTCACCACGCCGCTTTCCTTGCCGGTCCGCTCCAGTTCGTCGAGCAGGGTGCCGACCAGCATGACGCCGGTCGCGCCGATCGGGTGGCCCATGGCGATGGCGCCGCCATTGACGTTGACGCGGTCGTGGCCGACGCCGGTGCGCTCCATGAAGTGCAGCACCACGGAGGCGAAGGCCTCGTTCACCTCGTAGAGGTCGATGTCGTCCAGCGTGCGGCCGGCGCGGGCGAGACAGCGCCGCGTGGCGTCGGCGGGAGCCGCGAGCATCAGGCACGGGTCCATCGCGGCATTCGCGAAGGAACGGATTCTGGCGCGCGGCTTCAGCCCCAGGCGTTCCCCGGCCTCTGCGGTGCCAACGAGCATGGCCGCAGCGCCGTCGACGATGCCCGACGAGTTGCCGGCGGTGTGGACGTGCGCGACCTTCGCGACCTGCGGGTAGCGCTGGCGCACGATGGCGTCGAACCCGCCCTTCTCGCCCATCGTCCTGAAGGCCGCCGGCAGTTTCGCAAGGTCCTCGATCGTCGTACCGGGCCTGACGTGTTCGTCACGATCGAGCATCAGCGTGCCATTGACGTCGTGCACGGGAACGATGGACCGGTCGAAGCGCCGCTCGTTCCACGCGTCGGCGGCGCGGGCCTGCGAGGCCGCGGCATAAGCGTCCGCGTCCGCACGGGAATGGCCGCAAAGGGTTGCCAGCAGGTCGGCCGCTTCGCCGAGCGGCGTGAAGTGCGCCTCATCGTTGAAGATCGCGTCGGTCCCGTTCGGGCCGCCGGTGCCGGCGATCGGAATGATCGACATCATTTCGACGCCGCCAGCCACGATCAGCTCCGCCTGGCCGGCCATGACCCGCGCCGCCGCAGAATTGACCGCGTCGAGGCCCGAGGCGCAGAAGCGGCTGACCGTCGATCCGGGAATAGTATCGGGCAGGCCCGCATGCAGGGCCGGGGGGCGGGCGATTTTGGCGCCCTGGTCGTTGACGCCATCGCCGCAGCCGAAGATCACGTCCTCCGGCTCGAAGCGCGAGAAGCGCGTCCGCTCGTCCAGCGCCGACAGCACGGTCGCGCCGAGGTCGATCGGCGACAGCGTGTGCAGCGCTCCGGACGGTCGTCCCTTGCCGCGCGGGGTGCGCACGGAATCGAAGATATAGGCGTCTGGCAATCTCGTCTCCTGGCGGGTGTTCGCGCGTCCCGCGCGTGCGTCGGCCTGTGGCGCGGTCGCGGATATTGTTTAATTTGTTAATTTAATCCGTCAACCTCCTCGCGTCCCACATCGGTCACAGCACCTTGAAATAGCGGATGCGGTTTCCCGTCTCGAAGCGTTCGCCGAGGCCGACGAAGACGTGGCGCGACAGCCATCCGTGCGGACCCGGCGCGACCTCGAATGCGGGCGTGCAACGGAAGTAGTATTCGGTGGGTGAGACGACATCGCCGGGCCTCAGGGCCCACAGGCGCTCCATCACCTCCGGCGACGCGTGGCGGTAGCCGCGATTGTGCAACAGGATCGTCGTGCCGTCTTCGGTGCGCAGATGGTACCGCGCATCGAAGCAGAAGACGTCGTCCTCGCGCACGTGCGGCCACTCCCCGCCGCCCGGCAGGACCTCGCCGCGGATTGCGGGGCCCTCGAAGCTGCCGCCTTCGATGCCGACGCTGAGCCGGTTTCCGCCGACCGGCAGGGGCCCTAGCGAAAGGCGCTTCTTGAGGCGGATGGTGACCGCCATGGCGAATTCGAAGCGCGGTTCCATGTCAGCTCACCTCGAACAGATCGATCGAGGCGACGCTCCACGAGAAGGTTCCCACCGCAAGGAACACCGCCTTCGCAAGCCATTCGTGCCGCCCGGGGGGCGCTTCGAACCATGGCGCGCATCGGCGGGAAAACTCGGCCGCGCCGTCCGCCGGTCCGTTGCCGAAAGCGGCGCAAGCCTCGGGTGTGGCCCGGATCAGGCCGCGGCTGCGAAGGTAGACGTGGCTTCCGTCTTCGGCCGCCAGCATGAGCCGCGTGTCGGTCTCGATGATGCCGTCCGGCCGGAACACCAGCCAGTCCCCGCCGTCGTCGGCAACCGATGCCGCAATGCGTTCTCCCGCCAGGGTTCCGGACGCCGCCCGGAGAAAGCCGCGCCGCCCGGCATGCGTGTCGTAGACGAGCGGCGGGGCGTATTCGAGATCGAGGCGGCCGACATGGACAAGGCCGGGCGGGAGCGTCGTTTCCATCGCTTGCATCTCGTTCTTCCTCGTTCGGCTACCGCGACGGCCGGGTCGGCCTGGACCGGCGCTCCAGCATCCCGAGCGGGATCATGATGACGCTGGAGAGCACGAGAAGCACGACGACCGCCCCGAACACGCCGGCGGAATTGAACTGGGAGGCGGAGTATTCGATCAGGAAACCCAGCCCGCGATTGGAGGAAAGTGCCTCCGAGACGACGGTCGTGGTCAGCGCATAGCCGATAGAGGTGCGTAGCCCCGTGTAGATCCAGGGCAGGATCGCAGGCAGGCGCACCTTGCGCGTGATCTCGTCGCTTCGGGCACCCATCAGCCGCATTGACTGGATGATGTCCCGGTCGATGTCGCGCACCCCCGCGAGCGTCGCGTAGAAGAGCAGGAAGATCACCACCGAAGCGACCAGCGCTACCTTGGAGACGAGCCCGATCCCGAAGAAGATGACGAAGAGCGGCAGCAGCGCCACCTTCGGCAGGCCGTAGAGCGCGGCGATGAACGGCGCGACCAGCCGCTCCGTCCGGGGGGACAATCCGAGAAGGAGCCCGAAGCCGATGCCGAGCAGGGCGCCGACGGCATAGCCCATGAACAGCGTGATGATCGTGGAACCGACATGCAGCCAGATCGAGCCGTCGGCCAGCCACTTCCAGACGATTGCGACGATGTCGGACGGACTGCTGATGTAGAAGGCGGGGATCAGGCGTCCGGACGCGAACTGCCAGGTCGCCAGCAGAACCACCAGGAAGACCAGCTGCTGGGCCAGCACGACCTCCGGCTTCGGCGCCGCGTTCCTATTTCGCACCGCGCTCACCGCCGATGCTGGCCGCGAACTCGTCCTTCAGCTCGTTCCAGAGTTCCTCGTGGATGGCGCTGAACTCGGGCCGGAACCGCAGCTCCATGGCGTTTCTCGGCCGCTCGAAGGGGATGTCGCGCGTGGCACGGATCCGGCCCGGCCGGGAGGTGAACACCACGACGCGGTCGGCCATGAGCACGGCCTCCTCGAGATCGTGCGTGACCAGGATGACGGTCATCTGCCGCCTCTCGACCAGGTGCAGCAGTTCCTGCTGGAGCAGAAGGCGGAGCTGCGCGTCGAGTGCGCCGAAAGGTTCGTCCAGCAGCAGCGTCTCCGGCTCGTAGATCAGCATGCGGGCAAGCGCGGCGCGCTTGCGCATGCCGCCGGAGAGCTCGGCCGGATAGTGACGCTCGAAGCCGCCGAGGCCGACGAGGTCGATCATCTCCGCGACCCGTTCGCGGCGTTCGCCGGCACTTGCCTTGCGGCAACGCAATTCGAACGCGATCCCGATGTTGTCGGCGACGGTGCGCCAGGGCAGCAGCGTATCCTTCTGGGTCATGTAGCCGACCCGCGTGTTGGCGGCCAAGACCGGAGCCCCGTCGTATTCGATCGTGCCTTCGGTTGGTGCGAGCAGTCCGGCCACCATGTTCAGGATGGTGGATTTTCCGCAGCCGCTCGGCCCGACCAGGGCGAGGAACTGCTTTTCGGGAACCTCGAGCGTCACGCCATCGACGGCACGCACCGTCTTGCCGCGCGTCGCAAAATCGACCGCCACCTTCTCCAGGCCGATCTTGCGGCGGCGCGCCTCCGTCGGCCCGACGGCCGGTTCGGGGTGTACGAGACGCAGTACGGGCATCGTCAGCCTCCTCGTGTTTCCAGGTGGCGCCAGCGCAGCAGCCTGTCTTCCATCAGCGTGGTCGCCTCGTTGACGAGGCCGCCGAAGACCATCAGCACGAAGAGCGCGGAGTAGATTCCGGTCATGTCGAACTGCTGCGCGGAGCGGGTGATGAGATGACCGAGACCGCTGCGCGACAGCATCATCTCGCCGATCACCGCCGCGATGAGGGCATAGGGCAGCGCATTGCGCAGCCCTGCGATCGTCCATGTCAGGCAGGAGGGCACCACGACCTTGAAGAAGCGCTCGCTTGCGGTCGCACCCATCAGTTCCAGCGAGTCCATGAGTTCGTCGTCCACCGCGCGAGCGCCGGAAAAGGAGTTGAAGAACATCAGCAGGAACGACACGAAGGCCACCAGCACGATCTTCGGCTGCATGCCCAGGCCAAACCACATGATGAGCAGCGGCGTCAGGGCAACGATAGGCAGCGAGTTGAGGAGCACGATGAAGGGCCGGAACACGGCCGCGAGCCGCACCGAGCGTCCGAGCAGCATGCCGGCGAGCACCCCCGCCGGTATGCCGATTGCCAGTCCCGACGCGATCTCGGTCGCCGTGACGGCCAGGTGGTACCAGAGATCGCCGGCGACCCACTGGGCGAGCCGTCCGGCGATTGCGACCGGACTGCTGATCCAGCGATCCGAGACCAGGCGCGCGCACGCCTCCCACGCCGCGAGAATCGCGGCCAGAAGGAAGACGCGCTGCACCCAGAGGCTGGATCCGCCCGACACCGTCGGCAACCTATTTCAGGATCTCGCCCGCCGCCTTCTCGGCGAAGCTGTCGTCGACGAAATCCTCGTAGGTGACGGTGACCGGCTCCGGGGAAGTGATGGCCACCCAGTCGAGCAGCTTCTGGTAGCCTTCCTTGGAGATGACCGGCGTCGTTGCCGACTTGCCGCGGAACTTCGGCTCGAATGCGGAGAAGAGCGCGGCATCGGTTTCGGGGAAATAGCTCTTCAGCTTGGCGCCGACCGCGTCGGCATCGGCCGCCTGTGCCTTCATCGCTTTGGTCAGGGCGTTGACCATGCGCTGGGCGAGTTCCGGCTTCTCCTTCGTCAGCGCTCCGCGCGTGATGATGGCCGTATACGGAACGCCTGCGAGTTCGGGGATGTCGTCGGTCAGCGGATCGATCACGACCTTGCCGAGACCGGCCGCTTCGGCCTGCTGCGGAAAAGGCGCGCCCAGCATGAAGCCGTCGACCGCTCCCTGCTCGAACGCAGCGAACATGGCGGGGGGACTGCCCAGCGGCTGGATCGTCAGCGCCTGCTCGGGGTTCTTGCCGCGCGGCACGAGCCAGCTGCGCAGGAGAACGTCGGTGGTGCTTCCGATTCCGGTGACGCCCACCGATATGTCCTTCAGCCTCTCGACCTTGTCGTCGACTGACATGTCGGGGGTGATGCCGGTCTTCTCCAGCGCGGCGTTCGAAAGCACGAGCTGGATCGGATAGCCGTTGAACAGGGCTCCGACCGAGACGAGGTCAGCACCGTTCTGGCGCGCGGTGATGGCCGCCTGCATGCCGACTACGGCGAAGTCGGCGCTGCCGCCGGCGACTGCGGCGATCTGGCGCGAGCCGGAACCGACGTCGACCCAGTCGATCGCAATGCCCTCCTTCTCGAAGAGGCCCTCTGCCTCGGCGACGTAGAAGGGATAGAAGTGCAGCGCCGCTCCGGGCGTCGCGATGGTGACGGTCTGCGTGTCCTGGGCGGCGGCCGGGGCCGCCAGGGCCAGTCCGGCCGCGACGGCGAGTGCGCGCAGGGGAACTCGCAGCGCGGATGCGAATCGGTTGTCAGTCATGGATTCCTCCCGATGTCATTTCCGCCGCACGCAGGACTGGCGGACAATGTGTCGGCCAGGCTCCTCCCTGCATCGGCAGCTCAAAACTAATTAACTTGTTATATTTTTGCAAGCTTCGAATCGCGGCTCATGGCGCCGCCTCGGGATCGCCGCCGACGATGACGTCGCCCCATTCCTCGAAGACCTTGATCATGGTCGAGTAATCGGCATCGGCGCCCAGCCGCGCGGCGATGTGGGTGAAAAGGCCCGAGACGGTGAAACCCATGGTCGCCGGCATGCGCAGGTCCTGCGCGAGTTCGAGATAGAGGCCGATGTCCTTCAGCCCGATCGTCAGCGGCCCGCCATAGTCGAAGGTCCGCGGCAGGATCGCCTTGGGAAACTTGTCCACGGTGGCAGAGTTGCGCCCCGTGCTGACGTTGATGACGTCGATCATCGTTCTTGCGTCGAGGCCGGCCTTCACGCCCATCGAGATCGCCTCGCAGGTGGTGACGAAGGCGGTGATGGACAGGATGTTGTTCACGAGCTTGCACACCTGGGCCATGCCCGGTTCCGCGCCGATCACGAAGATGTTCGAGGCGACGGAGGCAAGCGCCGGCCGCGCCGCTTCGATCAGATCAGGCGCGCCCGCGACGATCGCGGTGAGCTTGCCTTCCGCCGCGCCGCGCGGTCCGCCGCTGATCGGCGCATCCAGGAAACCGATGCCGGCGGCCCCGAGCCTCGCACCGATCGCGGCGATGGTGCCACGCCCCAGCGTCGACATCTCGACATAGGTCGCGATCCGGCTACCGTGAAAGACGCCGAGATCGCCGAAGGCCGTATCCAAACTCGCCTGCTTGCCGGGCAGGCAGGCGAAGACGATTTCCACGCGATCGGCCACGTCTCGCGGGCTTGCGGCGATCGTGCCGCCCGCTGCTTCGAGCAGCCGGAGCGCTTCGGCGGCGCTGTCGAAGCCCACCACCTCGTGACCGCACTCGATCATCCGCCGCGCCATCGAGCCACCCATGTGGCCGAGGCCGATCATGCCGATTTCCATCGCCGTTCCTCCCGTGGATTCTAGGTTTGGTAGAGGCGCCCGAAGCCGGGCGCGCTGC
>CATMOC010000086.1 GCA_950071955.1 uncultured Mesorhizobium sp.
GGAAGTGATGTGTTTTTCCAGACAATCGTGCCGTCGGTACTGAGGCAGACCGTCCCGCGAGAGCCGAAGTGCACGAAGACGTGCTTTCCGTCGAGCACCGGTGTTGGGGAAGCAAAGCCGTTCTGAACATGCTTGGGACCGATGTCGTCGGTTGTCAGTTCCTTCACGAGGCGGCGCACGGGGTCGTTCTGGGCCTTCTCGTACCCGGCCGAGGCCTGTTGGTTTGAGAGGGTTTCGACCCCGTCTGGCCTCAGTTCAGGCACGTCAGGGGCGTTCGCGATCGATTGAAAGGCACTGTCTGAGCGGTCCGCCGTCGTGACAGCGCTAACGGCCTCGCGCGCGAAGTGGTATCTTCGCCGTGTCGACCACGCGGCCATCTTCCTGCTGATCGCGGGAACCTACACGCCCTTCCTGGCGCAGCTACCCGAAACGCTGGCGCGGATCACGATCGTCTGCGTCTGGGCCGCGACCGTGGTCGGGATGGGTATCAAGCTCCTCCTTCCGGGCCGCTATGACGGCTGGGCGACCGTCTTCTATCTCGCCATCGGCTGGAGCGGCGTGGCAGTCGCGGGCGAACTCGCCGCCATCGTTCCCGAAACCACCATGTGGCTCATCCTGGCCGGCGGCATGGTATACTCGGCGGGCGTGATCTTCTTCGTATGGAACGGGCTGCGCTACCAGTCCGCCCTGTGGCACGGCTTCGTCGTTTCCGGAGCGGGGTTGCATCTGGCGGCGATGCTTGACCTCCTCGTGGTCGGGAGGGTCTGAAGGATCGGGCGTTCCGCAGCCGCGCCACGGCGGCTTCTTTCAATTTCGTCACAATTCCGGCTAGAGTCGCGGCTTGGTGCGGGAACGGATACGAGGCTTGGGCGATGACGTGGTTGAGGACTTTGGGCGAAGACGGCCTGGCGGGAGGTGCGCAGTACGACCCGCACAAGCTTTCGAGCCCTCAGGTCTTTCTCCTCTCCATGCTGATCTTCCTGGCGATCGCCGGTTTCGTTGCAGCGATCCTCTACCGCCAGATCTCCACCGCCTTCGCCACCAATCCCGGCCTCAACGGTCTCATCCTCGGCGTGCTCGCCGTGGGCATCCTACTGGCCTTCAACCAGGTCATCCGCCTCTTCCGTGAGGTGCGCTGGGTGAATTCGTTCCGGGCAGGCCAGGACACGCGCAACCCGGTGCTGCTCGCGCCCATGAAGGCGCTGCTCAGCCGGTCCTCGGCCACCGCGCTGTCGACCAATTCGATGCGCTCTATCCTCGATTCCATCGCCACGCGCCTCGACGAGAGCCGCGACATCTCGCGCTATCTCATCGGCCTCCTGGTCTTCCTGGGACTGCTCGGCACCTTCTGGGGCCTGCTCCAGACCATCGGCTCCATCGGCTCCACCATCCAGTCGCTGGATCCGGGGTCCGGCGACACGAACGACATCCTGAACTCCCTGAAGTCCGGCCTTTCGGCGCCGCTGGCCGGCATGGGCACGGCCTTCTCCTCGTCGCTCTTCGGCCTCGCCGGATCGCTGGTGCTCGGTTTTCTCGACCTGCAGGCCGGCCGGGCACAAAACCGCTTCTACACCGAGTTGGAGAACTGGCTGTCCTCCGTAACCGATGTCGGCTCCGACGCACCGGTGCTCGACACGTCTCGGGCCGACACCAGCGAGGAGATGCGGCGCATGGCCGAACAGCTTCGCTCGCTGCACGAGGTAGGCGGTTCCAGCCAGCGCGTCGCGACCTCCATGGCGAGCCTCGCCGAAGGCATTTCCGGCCTGGTCAAGAACATGCGCAACGAACAGCAGATCATGCGCGACTGGGTGGAAGCGCAGGCCGAGGAGCAGAAGGAGATGCGCGAGACGCTCAAGGACATTGCCGACTCGCTGCGGAAGATGGATAGAGTGGGCTGAGATGGCGCTCGCACGCACACGGCGTCGCGAACGCGGCGTTGATTACTGGCCGGGCTTCGTCGATGCGCTGTCGACGCTGCTCCTGGCCATCATGTTCCTCCTGTCGGTCTTTGTGCTTGCGCAGTTCCTGCTCAGCCGCGAGATCACCGGCAAGGACGAGGTGCTGAACCGGCTGAATTCGCAGATCAACGAACTGACGCAACTCCTGGCGCTCGAGCGGTCGAACACGCAGGACGCGGAGGACCAACTCGCCAATCTGCAGGCGTCGCTCCAGGCGGCGGAAACGGAGCGTTCGAGGCTGGAGCAGTTGCTCTCGCAGGGCGCAGGCGCGGATGCCGCCGCCGAGGAACAGATCGGCACGCTGAGCGGTGCGCTCGACCAGGAGCGCCAGATCTCGCAACGCGCGCTGTCCCAGGTGGAGCTTCTCAACCAGCAGATTGCGGCACTGAGAAAGCAGATCGGCGCCCTTGAAGGTGCGCTGGAGGTCTCGGAGGCGCGCGATCGCGAATCGAGCACCAAGATCGCCGATCTGGGCCGGCGCCTGAACGTCGCGCTTGCGCAGCGGGTGCAGGAACTTAACCGTTACCGCTCGGATTTCTTCGGCCGGCTGCGCGAGATCCTGTCGGACCGCGAGAACATCCGGATCGTCGGCGACCGCTTCGTGTTCCAGTCAGAAGTCCTGTTCCCTTCCGGCTCGGAAGTCATCAACGACGCGGGCAGGACGGAAATGGCGAAGCTTGCGGAAGCGATCATCGACCTCCAGAAGGAGATCCCCCCCGAGATCAACTGGGTGCTGCGCGTGGACGGACACACCGACAACGTGCCGCTCTCGGGGACCGGCCGCTACAGCGACAACTGGGAACTCTCCTCCGCCCGCGCGACCGCGGTGGTGAAGTACCTGATCGAGCAGGGCGTGCCGGCCAGCCGGCTCGTGGCGGCGGGCTTCGGCGAGTTCCAGCCTTTGGTGGAAGGCGACACCCCCGACGCCCGCAACAAGAACCGCCGCATCGAGCTGAAGCTGACGGAGCGGTGAGCCTCACCAGCCGATGATCAGCGCCGCCAGCGCCAGGATCGCCGGCACCGCCTGCACGTAGAGGATTTTCTGCGCCACCGTGGCGGCGCCGAACAGGCCCGCCACGATCACGCAACCGAGAAAGAAGACCTTGATTTCGAAGCCTTCCGCGCCGAGCCACAAGCCCCAGACGAGGCCGGCGACGAGGAAGCCATTGTAAATCCCCTGGTTCATCGCCAAGGCCTTCGAAGCCGCGGAGAATTCGGGCGTCGTACCGAAGACCTTTCGCCCGGCAGGCGTGTCCCAGGCGATCATTTCCAGATACATGAAGTAGACGTGGAGCGCCGCCACCAGCGCGATCAGGATCGTTGCAAGCAATATCGTGCACCCCGGTCAATGATCGTAGAAGACGCCTCCCTTATGGCGGCGTCAAGCGGGTCGCCCGGGGGCAGGGCTCTAATACGCGTGGCCTTGGCCCCGTATGCCGCGGTCGTCCGTCTGCTCACTCTTGCGTTGCCAACCGCCATCGGCTTGGATCGGCCCCGGAGGGATTGTCATGGACGCGGATGCAATCATCGTTGGGGGCGGGCTGGCCGGGCTGGTCGCCGCAGTTGAACTGGCCGACCGGGACAAGAAGGTCATCATCCTCGAGCAGGAAGGCGAGAATTCGCTCGGTGGACAGGCCTTCTGGTCGCTCGGCGGACTGTTCTTCGTCGACAGCCCAGAGCAGCGGCGCCTGAGGATCAGGGACAGCCGGGACCTTGCGCTCCAGGACTGGATGGGGTCAGCCCAGTTCGACCGCGCGGAAGATCACTGGCCGCGCAAGGTTGCAGAAGCCTACGTCGACTTCGCCGTCGGCGAGATGCGGCCGTGGCTTCATGGCATGGGCATGCGCTGGTTTCCCGTCGTCGGTTGGGCGGAACGCGGGGGCGGACACGCGCACGGCCACGGAAATTCCGTACCCCGCTTCCACATCACCTGGGGCACCGGTCCGGGCGTGATCGAACCGTTCGTGCGGCGGGTGCGCGAACATGTCGACGGCGGGCGCATCGCGCTCAGGTTCCGCCACCGGGCAAGCCGCGTCCTGCGAACGAGCGGGAGCATATCTGGCGTCGCGGGCGACATCCTCGAGCCTTCCACCGTCCAGCGCGGCCAAAAATCCGGGCGAGAGGTGATCGGCGGTTTCGAACTGTCCGCAGGCGTTGTGATCGTTACCTCCGGCGGTATCGGCGGAGATCTCGACCTCGTGCGCAAGTCCTGGCCGGTCGAGCGCCTCGGGCCACCGCCGAAGACGATGGTGGCCGGCGTGCCGCATCACGTCGACGGCCGCATGATCGCCGTTTTGCAGGAGGCGGGCGCCGCGGTCATCAATGCCGACCGCATGTGGCACTACACCGAGGGCGTCAAGAACTGGGATCCGATCTGGCCGAACCACGGCATCCGCATCCTGCCGGGTCCGTCGTCGATGTGGTTCGACGCGCGCGGGGAGCGGCTGCCGGCGCCATGCCTGCCGGGCTTCGACACGCTCTCGACGCTCAAGCATATTCTTGCGACCGGCCACGACTGGTCGTGGTTCGTGTTGACACAGAAGATCATCAAGAAGGAGTTTGCCCTCTCCGGCTCCGAGCAGAACCCGGATTTCACGTCCAAGAGCTGGCGCGCAGTCATGAAGAACCGGCGCGGCGCCTCCGCTCCGCCGCCGGTCGAGGCCTTCAAGGAGAAGGGCGAGGATTTCATCGTCCGAAACGACCTGCGCGAACTTGTCGACGCAATGAACGCGCTGACCGGCGAAGCTTTCATCGATCACGACCGGCTCAGGATGCAGATCGAAGCGCGGGACCGCGAGATCGCCAACCCGTTTTCCAAGGACGCGCAAATCACCGCCATCCGCGGCGCGCGCAACTATCTCGGCGACAAGCTGATCCGGACGGCAGCACCGCACAGGATCCTCGACCCGGCGAACGGGCCGCTGATCGCGGTCCGGCTGAACATCCTCACCCGCAAGACGCTGGGCGGCATCCACACCAATCTCGACAGCCAGGTGCTGGACGCCGGCGGCGAACCGATCGACGGCCTCTACGCGGCCGGCGAGGTTGCGGGTTTCGGCGGGGGCGGCTACCACGGCTACAACGCGCTGGAGGGAACCTTCCTCGGCGGCTGCATCTTCTCCGGCAGGAACGCGGGCCGCCACGCGGCGCGATGACGTCCAGCAATGAAGCGAGCACCATGCAGCACGGCCTGACCAACTCCGACATCGCAGAACTCGTCGCCTGGCGGCGCAAGCTCCACCAGCAGCCGGAGATTTCAGGCGAGGAGGAAAAGACCGCTCTCGAGGTGGTCGACTTCCTCACCCCGACGGGGCCGGACGAGGTGCTGACCGGCATGGGTGGCCACGGCGTCGCGGCGGTCTACGACAGCGGCGTTCCCGGCCCGACCCTGCTGTTCCGCTCCGAACTCGACGCGCTGCCGATCGAGGAAATCTCCACCGCTCCTCACCGCTCGCAGGTGCCGGGCAAGTCGCACATGTGCGGCCACGAAGGCCATACGACGATCCTCGCCGCCATGGCGCGCCAGCTCGGCCGCAGGCGCCCGGCGCGGGGGCGCGTGGTGCTGATGTTCCAGCCGGCCGAGGAGACCGGCGCGGGGGCGGCGGGGGTCATCGCCGATCCGCGCTATCCGACGATCGCGCCGGACTTCGCCTTCTCCCTGCACAATCTGCCGGGTACGCCGCTCGGCCATGTGCGGCTGAAGGAGGGTGTGGTCAACTGTGCCTCGCGCGGCATGCGCATCGTGCTCGACGGCAAGACCTCCCATTCCTCGATGCCGGAGACCGGCACCTCGCCGATGATGGCGGTCAGCCGCCTGATGCCGGCCCTGACCGGCCTTTCCGCCGGTCGTTTCGACAGCGATGATTTTGCCCTGGTCACGATCACGCATACCGAGATGGGCGAACGGGTCTTCGGCATCGCGCCTGGCCGGGCCGAGGTCTGGGCGACGCTGCGCACGCGGCTCGACGAACGCATGGAGGATCTCGTCGCCGCGGCGGAAGGGCTCGTCCGGGAGGAGGCGAAAGCCGGCGGGCTTAGGCACTCGGTCGACTATCACGAGATCTTCGTGGCGAGCCTCAACGACGCCGACGCGACCGCGCACCTTCGCGTCGCCATGGACGTCGAAGGCATCGTCCACGACGATCGCGAACTGCCGATGCGCGCTTCCGAGGATTTCGGGCGGTTCGGCCACGGCGCGAAATCGGCCATGCTCTTCCTCGGCAGCGGCGAGAACACGCCGCAACTGCACAATCCCGACTACGACTTTCCCGACGACCTGATCCCGATCGGCGCTCGCATCTTCATGCGCACGGTGGCGAACCTGCTCGACGCGCCGCAATCGTCGAACGGGAATGGATGACCAAGTCCGCATCGTCGTTGCCGGCGCCGGCAGCATCGGCTGCTTCGTCGGCGGTTCGCTTGCGCTTGCCGGCCGCGAGGTGCGCCTGCTGCTTCGTCACCGCCTGGGCGATCGCTTGCGGGAGTTTGGCCTGCGGCTGACCGACCTCGAAGGACGCGACCGCTCCATCCCGCCCGGCCGGCTCGACCTTTCCACCGATCCGGCCGAGGCTCTGGGCGATGCCGGCGTGATCCTGGTCACGGTCAAGAGCGGCGACACACGGGAGATGGCGCGGTTGATCGCCCGCCATGCGCCGCTGGGCGCGATCGTGGTCAGCCTTCAGAACGGCGTCGACAACGTGCCCCTGCTCCGCTCGGAACTCGCCGGTCGCGCGGTGGTGGCGGGTATGGTTCCCTTCAACGTCGCCCAGAGCCTGCCGGACGTCGTGGCGCCGCGTTTCCACCGCTCCACCAGCGGGGCGGTCACCATCGAGGAGGGACACGAGAAACTGCGGACGCTGCTCGACGTGGACGGTTTGCAGTGTCGTGCCCATCCCGACATGGCGGGACTCGCCTGGTCGAAACTCATCCTCAACCTGAACAATGCGCTCAACGCCCTGTCGGGCCTGTCGCTGCGCGAAGAACTGTCGCAGGGCCGCTGGCGCCTGCTTCTCGCCCGGCAGATGACGGAGGCGCTTGCCGTCACGCGCCGCGCCGGCCTGGCGCTGCCGCGTATCGAGGGTGTGAGCCCGGCCATGATCCCGCACATCCTGCGCCTGCCAGACGTCCTGTTCGGCATCGTGGCCCGGCGCATGCTGGCGATCGACCCGGGGGCGACATCCTCGATGGCCGAGGATCTGGCTGCGGGACGCAAGACGGAGGTGGATTTTCTTCAGGGCGCCGTCGTCCGGCTTGCGGCCACCCAGGGAATGAAGGCGCCGATGGCGGAGGCGATCATCGCGATGGTCGCGGAACGCGAAAAGGGTGGAGGTAGCCGGACGCCGGAAGAAGTGGCACGACGCCTGGCTGATGCGCGGGACGACGTGAAAGCTACTCCGCCGCCTTCCTGAAGGCGTCCGCTCCGGTCTCGAACTGCAGCTTCGCCAGCCTCGCGTAGATGCCGTCCTGCGTCACCAGGCTCTGGTGCGTGCCTTCCTCGACGATCCGCCCACCCTCCAGCACGAGGATGCGGTCGGCCTTGAGCACGGTGGCGAGGCGGTGCGCGATCACGATTGTCGTTCGACCTTCCATCAGGCGCTCGAGCGCCACTTGAACCAGCCTCTCGCTCTGCGCGTCGAGGGCCGACGTGGCCTCGTCGAGCAGCAGGATCGGCGCGTCGCGCAGGATCGCGCGGGCGATCGCGAGGCGCTGGCGCTGGCCGCCGGAGAGTGTGACGCCGCGTTCGCCGACCGGCGTGTCGTAGCCGAGTTCCAGCGCTTCGATGAACTCGTCTGCAAGCGCGTCCCGCGCAGCCGCGCGTATCTCGTCGTCCGTCGCGTCGGGCCTGCCGAAGGCGATGTTGTCGCGAACGGTGGCGGCGAAGATCGTCAGGTCCTGCGGGACGAGCGCGATGCGCGAGCGTGCGTCCAGCGGATCCGCACGCGAAAGGTCGATGCCGTCAATCAGCACTTCGCCGCCCTGGGGATCGTAGAAGCGCAGCAGCAGCGAAAAGATCGTGCTCTTGCCGGAACCGGAGGGGCCGACGATGGCGATCGTTTCGCCGGGCCTGGCTTCGAAGGAGAGGCCGTGCAGGGCCGAACGGTCCGGGTTGGTCGGATAGGCGAAGACTACGTCGCGGAATTCGACCGACCCGGCCCCGTTGGCGGGCATTGGCACCGGCACGGAGGGTGCGGCGACCGCGGGTTGTTCGGCCAGAAGTTCCGTCAGGCGTTCGGCCGCGCCGGCCGCTTGGCTCAACTCGCCCCAGACCTCCGAAAGCGCTCCGAGCGCGCCGGCGGCAAAGACGGCGTAAAGCAGGAACTGGCCCAGTGTGCCGGGGGTCATCGCCCCGGTCAGCACGTCGCGCGAGCCGAACCAGAGCACCGCCACGACCGAGGAGAAGATCATGAAGATGGCGAAGAAGGTGAGGAAGGAGCGCGCGAAGATCGAGGCCTGCGCGGCATTGAAGGCCGTCTCGACCGCCTTCGCAAATTTCGACGAGACCAGTCGTTCGTTGGTGAAGGCCTGCAGCGTGCGCACCGAGCCGATCTGCTCGCTCGCATAGGCCGTCGCTTCGGCCAGCATGTCCTGCGCGAGCCGGGACCGCCGCCGCACCGAGCGGCCGAAGGCGATGAGCGGCACGATGATGATCGGGATCGCGCCGATGACGAGCAACGACAGCTTCGGGCTGGTGACCACCATCATGCCCACCGCGCCGATGCCGAGGATGGTGTTGCGCAGCGCGAGCGATGCCGTCGCGCCGACGGCGGATTTGATCTGCGTGGTGTCGGCCGTCAGGCGGGAGACGATCTCACCGGACTGGACCTTGTCGAAAAAGCCGGGCGATAGCCGCGTCACGTGCTCGAAGACGTCGCGGCGGATATCGGTCACGATGCGCTCGCCGAGTGAGATGACGAAATAGTAGCGGCAGGCCGAGGCCAGTGCGAGCATCGCCACGATGACGATCAGCATCGAGAAATAGTTCGCGATGAAGGTGGAATCCGAGGTCGAGAAGCCGTGGTCGACCATGCGTCGCACCGCGAGCGGCAAGGTGAGCGTGGTGGCCGCGGCGAGTGTCAGAAAAACGAGGGCGCCCGCGACGAGGCGCTTGTACCGCAGCAGGTAGGGAAAGACCTTGCGCAGCGGCTTCAGCGAGCGCCGGCGTCGTTCTTCGTCGCTCGTCGTTTCCGCCATGGCGTTCCTCGCTTCCTGTCCGGCCGCTGTCCGCGCGTGGCACGGGTGCGGTCTTGTGCTCCGGTTTCGGCTGATGTATAGGCACGCCGACGATTTTTGAAGCCGTAGCCCTCGCCGGCCGCGGCTTCAACCTTTGAATAGGGCGAGATTGCCGCAGGCGCCGGCCTGCCGTGACCCCAAAGACCAGGACCAGAGCGATGAAAGAGAAGATCCACCCCGACTACCACACCATCAAGGTCGTGATGACCGACGGTTCCGAGTACTTCACCCGGTCCACCTGGGGCAAGGAAGGCGACACGATGAACCTCGACATCGACCCGCGCACCCATCCGGCCTGGACCGGCGGACAGCAGACCCTGCTCGACCGCGGCGGCCGCCTGACCAAGTTCAAGAACAAGTTTGCCAATCTCGGCATCTGAGCCGCCGGCGACAGCTTCGAGCTTCTTTGGAAACCCCGCTTCGGCGGGGTTTTCTTTGATGCATTGCTCCGGCTGAACGGTTGAGTTGCACAAATCACAATAAGGATTGCGATCTCGAGCATTACACATCAACATGTAGATCCGAGGCGGGACTTCGAGTTGCGAGATGCCAGAGCCGGAAGATCGAATCGTTCCTGCAAGAAGGGATCCGGGATTTCTCGCTTTTCTCAGCCGGTTGTTCTCGTTCGTATCAGGCGCGATCATTTCTCTCGCACTCGTGTTCTTCGGGCTTCATGTGACCGGGATCGGCAAGTTCGGCCTCATTTCGCCGCCGGACTGGTTCGAGCGCTTTTCGGCGGTTGACGGCTACGATCACACGGTACCGGCAGATGAGCCGGTGGCGCACCTTCTTGCCCGCCTGTGTCGCCCGGGACCCGATTTCGTGGACCAGTGCCGTCTGTTGCGGCAGGAACTTTGCAATCAGCCTGCCACGCAACAAGTCATGCAGGAACTAGGCAGCCGCAAGAACTTTCCTGCGGTTGTAACACTGGGATCCGCCTTTCTCGATCGATGCGACGAGGAAGAGGCCATCGGTTTACTGACCGCGAAAGCGCAATACCACCTGACAGACTTCACGAGCGCCTTGGCCACGATCGATCGCTTCCCAGAGCAAGCGACAGGCTATGCGGACTACGCCAGTTGGCGAGGCTTCACCAACGAAAAGCTGCAAAGGTTCGATGAAGCCGCGGCGGACTACCAACGGGCCTTGTATCTCTTCAATGATCTCTCGAACGTCGGTGCGATGCAGTTCTACTATGTGACGCG
>CATMOC010000087.1 GCA_950071955.1 uncultured Mesorhizobium sp.
TGGGCGGCAAGGACAAGGCGATGGAGATCTTCGTCTCGCGCCAGCCGATGGGCCGGGTCGGCAAAGCCTCCGAGATCGCGGCCCTGGCGCTGTATCTCGCCTCCGACGAATCGGCCTTCACCACCGGAACCGCGATCCCGATCGACGGCGGCTGGACGCTTTGATGGATCCGAAGACGCGCAACGCGGCGATCGCCGCGGCGATCATCCTCGGCGGCTTCGGGCTCGTGGCCTTCTTCATGCCGACGATCATGCTTAAGGTCGGCGAGGCCTCGCCGGTCGCCGCGGGTCTCGTCGCCATTCTGTTCGTCGCGGCCTTCTTCGGCGTGTTCTGGCTGCGCGGGCGCAGCAAACGGGAGGACTGAACCATGCGCATCCTGATCACCGGCGCAGCCGGCATGATCGGCCGCAAGCTGACCGAGCGGCTCGTTGCCGACGGCGGACTGAACGGCCGGCGGATCGCGGAACTCCTCCTGCACGACATCGTCGAGCCGCAGGCGCCCGATCTGCCGGGAGCGAAGGTCACGACGATGACCGGCGACCTCGCCGACGACGGCGCGGCGGAGCGGCTGGTCGCTTTCCGGCCAGACGTGGTCTTCCATCTCGCTGGCATCGTCTCGGGAGAGGCCGAAGCCGATTTCGAGAAGGGCTATCGCGTCAATCTCGACGGCACCCGCGCGCTCTTCGAGGCGATCCGCCATGGCGGCATCAGCCCGCGCGTGGTCTTCACCTCCTCCATCGCCGTCTTCGGCGCGCCGTTCCCCGACGTCATTCCGGACGATTTCCACCCGACGCCGCTCACCTCCTACGGAACGCAGAAGCTGATGTCCGAAGCGCTGCTCGCCGACTACACCCGCCGCGGCTTCTTCGATGGCGTCGGCATCCGCCTGCCCACCATTTGCGTGCGGCCCGGCAAGCCCAACAAGGCGGCGTCCAGCTTCTTTTCCGGTATCATCCGCGAGCCTCTCGCTGGCCAGGAGGCGATCCTGCCCGTGCCGCGCTCGGTGCTGCACACCCATGCGAGCCCGCGCTCGGCGGTCGGCTTCCTCGTCCACGCCGCAGGCCTCGACGGCGAGGCGATCGGTCCGCGCCGCAACCTCACCATGCCCGGCGTCGCCGTCACCGTCGGCGAGCAGATCGAGTCGCTCGCCCGCATCGCCGGGCCGGACACCGTCAAGCTCATCCGCGAGGAGCCGGACGCGACCATCTGGGCGATCGTGAAGAACTGGCCGACGCGCTTTTCCGCGGATCGTGCCCGGGCGCTGGGTTTCGTGGCGGAACAGAGTTTTGACGAGATCGTCCGCGCGCATATCGAGGACGAACTCGGGTAGGGCGCGCGGATCGATCTACTCGTCGAGCGACGACTTCATGGTGTCGGCGAACCGTGACGCCGAGCCCTTCGCCGCCGCCAACAGCTCTTCGAAATCGTCGGGCGGATTGCCGTTGTCGAGCATGTTCCTGAACGTTGCGTAGGCGTCATTCCTGCTGCCGTATGCGCGTAGGGTGCGGTCGTCGTTCACCCATGCGACCACGATGATCCTGCTCGCGCTGTCGAACCGGAAGAAGAGCCGGTACTGCTGGAAAAACTTGGCCCTGAACCAGTGCTTCCGCGCGCCGCCGAGCGTGTCGCCCTGCCGGAACTGCGCGGCTGCAGGATCGGCGGGAATGTCGCTGGTGACGAGCCGGGTTATGGCGGCCAGTCGCTTCGTACAGTTCCTGCTCCGGTAGTTGGCAGGGTCCCGCGCCCTGTATGCCTCGACCTCCTCGATCAAGACCTGAAGTTGCCCCATGAACAAGGGATGCGCATAGACCGACCAGCCGTTTACGATGAGCGGCGGCCCGCGCGGTGGTGCAGGCTTCTTCAATCGTCGTCCGCGGAGAGCGGCTCTTCGAGATCGACCTCGATGTCTCCGACGAGCGTCTGCAGCCGATCGTGAAGCGTCCCGCCAAAAGCTTCCAGCCGCTGGGGATGAGCCTTGATATCCGCCTCGAGGAAGTCGAGAAAGGCCCCGAGTGCCGGATCGGCCTCGTCCCGCACCGCTTCGATGTACACCCGGCCGGTCTCGTCGGTGCGGTAGCGGATCTGGTCGCCCTTCGCGAGCTTCAACTGCCTGCGTACGCTGCTCGGCACTGTGGTCTGGTAGCGGTCGGTGAGCTTGGATGTGTCTTCGGCAAGCGCCATTGCATCCCCGCCTTTTCGAAGGTGTTCATTGGTGCGAAGGTAATGCAAATGCATTGCCAGCGCAAGGCAACGCATGGCGGCCGACTATTTGCACTAGCTGGAATCGGATCCGTGCATGGCGGCTGGCGTTGGCTCCGCCCAGGATCGTTGGTTCCGCCTACGCCTGCAAACTTGCCGCGAGCAGCATCAGCCCCAGCAGGAACACCAGTGCCGCGCCGCCGATCTCGATCGCCGCGTGGATCGTGTTGCCCGTCCGCCCGTCCCCGGCGAGCGCCACGGCCCAGTTCTTGGCCGTGACGGCAAGCGTCGCCAGGGCCGAGACGGTGATCGCGGTGCCGATCGACATGGCCAGAACCGAGACGATGCCGCCGAGCCACAACCCGTTGAGGAAGGCGAAGGTCAGGACGATCAGCGCGCCCGAACAGGGGCGCAGCCCCACGGCCGCGACCGCCGTCCATGCGGTGCGCCAGTCGAAGCGGTCGCCCGAGATCAGCGCCGGGTCCGGCGCGTGGCTATGGCCGCAGGTCTCGCAGACCTCGCCCGCGGCATGGTGGTGATCGTGACGATGGTCATGGCCGTGAGGATGATCGTGCGCATGGCCGGCGGAATGATCATGCGCGGCGTGCGAGGCGGCGGCCGACAGGCTGTGCGCCGGCGCCTTGCCGAACAGCCGGGCCAAGCGCGGCCGTAGCTTCTGCCAGAGCAGCCACGCGCCGAAGAGCGTGATCAGGGCATAGCTCGCGATCTCCAGAAACCATGTCGCGTCGGTCATCGACACCGACGTGCCGCGCAGCACGAGGAATACCAGCCCGATCATGACAACCGCGCTCGCGCCCTGCAGGAGCGCCGACACGAAGGACAAGAGGATGCCGCGGCGCAGGGCCACCTCGTTGGCCAGCATGTAGGACGAGATCACCGCCTTGCCGTGGCCAGGTCCGGCGGCGTGGAAGACGCCGTAGGCGAAGGAGAGACCGACCAGCACCCAGAGCTTGGTCCCGTCCTCGCGCATCGCCTTCAGCGCACCCGTCAGAGACCGGTAGAACGCCTGCTGCTGGACATTCACCCAGTTCAACAGTCCGGCGAAGAGGCCGGTCTGCGGCAGCATCGCCTCGTTGGTGCCGATGCCGAGCGAGCTCTGCGCATGCGCGTGCCCGAGAAAATGCGTCAGGACATAGGTCAGCGCCAGAACGGCGAAGACCGAGCGCGTGAACCTCGGGTTCATCATGGCGTCAGCCCTGTCCGCTGCAGGTGATTTCCAGCTTGGTGGCGAAGATGTTGCCGTAATCGGTTCCCGCCGGGTCGTTGAAGAATGCCTCGGTCAGCGTCGACTGGTTCTGGGCGAGCGCCTCGTCGGGATCGGGACGGATCACCGCGCGGTCGCATCCGTCGGGCAGATTGTCGATCGACATGTTCGCGTCCTCGACGAAATCGATCGCCGTGTAGAAGGTGGGATCGTAGACGCCGAAATCGACCTTGCCCGCGAGTTTCAGCGGGTCGGCGGGCTCGGATTCGAACAGGATGACCAACTGGCCGTCATCGTAATTGGCCATGAGGTTGGCCGGCGGCTTCATGGTGACCGGCTTGTCGTTCGCCCGCACGACCTGGAAGTAGTCGTACTCCCCGATGGAATCGAAGACGGTCTTCGAGACCTCTGCCAGCTCGGCGTCGTCGAGCTTCAAATCGCCGTTGGCGTCGAATTCGAGCAGCACCGTGCTGGAGAAGAGATCGTCGAACCGCCACAGGTGCCGCAGCGACGACACGTCGCCTTGGGGAGAAACCATGACGTCGAGGCGCGCTTCCGCGAAGATGTGCGGGTGAGCGATCGCCGGAGAAGTCAGGGCGGCGCCTGCGAGCGTCGTGGCGGCAAGAACGGTCGTTCGCGAAAAGGGTCGCATCGGTTCCACGGGCGAACTTTGGTTGATTTCCCGCAGGTAGTTTACCACAAACCCGGCGAAATTGGGACTGCGTGGCTGCTCACCCGCGGTCATTGTCCTTGAACCACTGCACCAGGAAATCCACGAACACCCGGACCTTCGCCGGCAGGTAGCGGCGGTGCGGGTAGACTGCGAAGATGCCGGCGCCGGTCAGCATCCTGTCCTCGAGCAGCGGCTGGAGCCGGCCTGCCTCGATCTCGGGCGCGGCGATGAAGTCGGGCAGGATGGCGTAGCCCAGCCCCGAAACTGCGGCGGCACGCGCGGTGAGGGGACTGTTCACCTCGATCGGGCCGGAGACCGCCACCGAGATCATCTCGCCATTGTCGCCCTTGAAGGGCCAGTTCGACAGCCAGCGGCCGTTGGTGTCGATGATGCAGGGGCGCGACGTCAGATCCTGCGGCCGCTTCGGCGCCCCGGTGCGTGCGATCAGCTCCGGTGATGCGCAGACCTGCACGGCGAACGGCGCCAGCCGCCGCGCGATCAGCGAAGAGTTCTCCAGCCGCGAAATACGGATCGCCAGGTCGAAGCCTTCCTCGACCAGATCGACGAATCGGTCGTCGAGATTGATGTCGAGCACGATGTCGGGATGCGCCAGCGCGAAATCGATCAGCGACTGTCCGATCGGCGCATCGGCGAAGGTGCGCGGCGCCGAGAGCCGGATGCGGCCGCGCACGTCGCCGGATGATTCGCGCACCGTGTCGGCCAGGCTGTCGATCTCGCGGATGATTTCGTTGGCGCGCTTGTAATATGTATGGCCCGCCTCGGTCAGCGAGAACTGCCGCGTCGTGCGGTTCAAGAGCAGCGCCCCGAGCTCGTCCTCGAGCTCGCGCACGTATTTCGACAGGAGCGCCTTCGATCGTCCGATCTTGCGCGCCGCGGCCGAAAAGCCTTCGGCTTCGACGACGTCGATGAAGGCGCGCATGCGGGTCAGCGTGTCCATGGGGATGCTCCAGCGTTCGAGGCCATGGAAATTCGGGTGCACGAACCGAGATGGCGCCGCCGGGAAATCCGGGGGTATCCAGTTCGCGCCCCAGGCGTGATATGAAGACACCGACGATCGGAGCGGACATGTCGAAGCCAACAATCTTCACCATCTCGGCCGTGTGGGACGACGAGGCGTCGGTCTGGAGCGGACATTGCGACGACATACCGGCCGCTGCCGATGCCGCGACGCTCGACGAGCTTCTGGCAAAGATGTCGGCGATGGCGCTCGACCTGTTGCCGGACAATCATCCCGAACTGGACCGTTCCGCGGTCTTCCTGCAGATCACGGCGCTGCGCGAGGCGGAGCGTTCCGCGGCCTGAATGGCGCCGCAGTTCGACAAGGCCCTCCGCAAGCTCCTGTCGGAGGGAGGTTGTGAGCTCGTTCGCCAGTGCAAGGGTAGCCATGAGATCTGGCGCAGCCCGATCACGGCGCAGAATTTCGCAGTGCCGGTCGGCATTCCGAGCCGGCACACCGCCAATGCCATCTTGCGGCAAGCCGGACTGCCGAAGTCCTTCTAATCGCACGAAGTCCCTCCGCGCTTTCATCCCTCTTTTCCCAGAATGGCGCGCCCCATCCCGATAAGCGCCATGTCGCTGCCGGCCGGACCGAGCAGCGAGATGCCGAACGGCGCCCCTTCGACCGTGCCGAGGGGCAGCGTGATCTGCGGAAAGCCGGAAAGCCCCGAGAGGCAGAGCAGCCGCAGCGCCCGCTCCCGGTAGGCCTGCAGATCCTCGAAGCCCGCGTCCTTCAGAGGCGCGGCTCCCGGCACCGTGGGCATCACCAGAATGCCGTCGTCGCCCAGCATCTGCGCGAACGCGTCGCGGAAGTCGTTTCGCCGGGCGGTCTCGGACGCGAAGGTCGCCTCGTCGATCGTCGATCCGAACTCGAACCGCTCCCTGACACCGGGACCGAGCTTGCGGTCGGCGGCCGAGATCCACGGCCCGTGCACGGCCCAAGCCTCGTACGACTGGATCTTGCGAAAGCACCAGTAGAGGTCGTCGATGGAATGCAAGAGGGGCCGAGCCGCCTCCGGCGAGCCGACGGCGGTCGAAATCTGTTCGACCATTCGAGTGTGCTCCGCCGCCTCGGCGGGGCTAAGAAGGAGGTCGTCGAGGACGGCGAGGCGGAAAGGGCGAGGCGCCATCTCCGCAGTCGGGCCCAGCAGAACCTCCGCCACCTTCTCATACGTCCCGATATCCCTCGCGAACCATCCGAACGTGTCGAGGCTCGGCGCGAGCGGCATGGCGCCCTCCAGCGAAATAGCGCCGTGGCTGGTGCGCAGTCCGACCAGCCCGCAGAAGCTCGCCGGCGCTCGGATCGAGCCGCCCGTGTCGGAGCCGAGCGCGATGTCGGCCAAGCCGCCGGCCACCGCCGCGGCCGATCCCGACGACGAACCGCCGGTCACCCGGTCGGGCGCGGCCGGGTTGACCGGGTGCGGATAGTGGGCGTTCTGGCCCATCAGGGAGAAGGTCAGCTCGTCGGTCTGCGTCCGGCCGACGAAGCGGGCGCCTGCATCGAGCAACGCTTGCACCGCGGGCGCGGTACGCGAAGCCGAAACGGCCTCGGCAAGGTTCTGCGGATTTCCGCCGCCGGTTCGCTGGGCGGCGACCTCGTATATGTCCTTGATCGCCAAGGTGAGCCCCGCGAGCGGTCCCTCGGGCGCGTGCGGAACCTCCGCGGGATCGTGGTCGAGAAAGGCGTTGTAGGGATCGCGCTGTCGCATGATGGTCCGCATGTGTGAACGATCACGCGACCATCGTTCAACACCGCGGCTTGCGCAAGTCGCGTCACACCTGTGGAGGCGGTGAAGTCATCCGTTGAGCCGACGTAGGCGGCGACGCCATGTCGCCCCCTACGCGACGCTCTCAGTCTCCCTCGGGTATCACCGCCGGAGCCACCTCTGTCTGGGCAGGGCGCGGTCCGTCTGCTTTGCCGGAGGGTTCCTGGCCGGTCAGCTTTTCGTCGGCTGACGCGGCGGCGTCTGTGGATTGTTCCGTTCCGGCTGGAGCGGCCGCATCCTGGTCCGTCGGTGCGGGCAGGGCGGACGGCACCGGCTCTTCGGCAGCCGCGCCCGGGCCGATCGCGCTGGTGGCGACCGGATCCTCGCCGACCGGCTCGCGCGTGATCGAGCCGTCGGCGGAGGCCACGCGCCATACCGTGTTGCCGGCGTCGTCGGCCACCAGCAATGCGCCGGTACCGTCGATGGTCACGCCCACCGGGCGGCCATGCGCCTCGTCGCCATCGATGAAGCCGGTCACCACGTCCTGCGCTTTACCGGAGGGCTTCCCGTTCTCGAACGGGATGTAGACCACCTTGTAGCCGTTGAAGGAATCGCGGTTCCAGCTGCCGTGCTCGCCGACGAAGGCACCGCTGCGATACTGTTCGGGCAGCGCCGACCGGTAGGTGAAGGTCATGCCGAGGGGTGCGACGTGGCTCGACAGCGCATAGTCCGGCGGTATCGCCTTCTCGACCATGTCGGGCCGTTCGGGCTTCACGCGCGGATCGACATGCTGCCCGTAATAGCTCCAGGGCCAGCCGTAGAACGCACCTTCCTTCACGGACGTCATGTAGTCGGGCACGAGGTTCGGGCCGAGTTCGTCGCGCTCGTTGATGACCGCCCAGAGTTCGCCGGTGTCGGGGTTGAAGGTGAGGCCGTTGGGATTGCGCAGACCCGAGGCGAAGACGCGCGAAGCGCCGGTTTCGCGATCGATCTGCCAGATCGCGGCGCGACCCTTCTCGGCCTCGATCCCGTTCTCGACGATGTTGGAGTTCGAGCCGACCGAGGCATAGAGATACTTGCCGTCCGGGCTCAGCACCAGGTCCTTGGTCCAGTGGTGGTTGATCGGGCCGCCGGGTAGCGGCGTCAGCACCTTGGGTTCGGCGGTGATGCTCGTGGCGCCCAGTTCATAAGGGTAGGCGAGCACCGCCTCGGTGGAGGCGACATAGAGCGTGCCGTCGTACCAGGCGACGCCGAACGGCGAGGCGAGGTCTGTCAGAAGATCGTGCGTCTCGTCGACCGTGCCGTCCCGGTCGGTGTCGCGCAGGAGGGTAATCTTGTTGCTCTCCTTCTGCTCGCCCCCGCCGCCATGGGCCATCGACATGATGAAGCCGCGAATCACGTCCTTGGGCCGGGACACGGGTTCGCCGGAGGGGCCGCGCGACTGGACCACCAGGACGTCGCCGTTCGGCAGCGTGTGCACGTTGCGCGGGTTGGCCAGCCCCGTGGCGTAGGCGGTGACCTTCAGTCCTTCGGGCACGGCGGGTGTCTGGCCGTCGGCCCAGCCGACCACCTCGGCCACTTTCATGTCAGCGATCAGGCCGGGGTTCGGGTCGGGCAGGACAGGATCCGGCCCGATCTGCTGCGTCACGTCGAACTCCTGGGCGTGACCCAGGCCGGCCGGCGCAAGTGCGATGCAGGCGCTTGCGAGAAGGGTGCGGGTGAAAAATGATCTGCTACGCATGATAGGACACTCCAGCGCCGTGGCGATAAGCCATCGACCGGCCGAACCAGTCGGTGACGATCATGACGATCACGGTGACGGCGGACAGGGTGAGGCCCCACGGGACGACGGCTGTCCAGCCGTCACCGGCGTGGACCAGGCTGTTGAGCAGGGCGAGTGCGAGGACGACGATGCTGCCGATCGCATGCGGCCAGGCGGGCCTGCTCGCGCGGATCGCGGGCCGCACGGCAAAGTCGATGATCCCGGCGAGCACCGCAAGAACGCCGAACACCAGTCCGGCAAAGAGCAGCCATGAGGAGAAGTTCTGCCACATAAGGTTGACCGTCCACCAATAGGCGATGTCGGTCAAAAGCGTGAGGGTGAAGCAGACGACGGGGAATTGTACGAGCATCGCATGGATCGGCTGTCCACCGACCGCGACCGCGCTTCTGGTTTGGAGGGGAGCCATGATCACACCTTCTTTCAACGTGTAAGGCGAGTCTGTCCACTACGGGTGAGAGAACGTTTGGTTCCCTGCCGCGCCCCCTCCTGCGGCAATCCGCCCGCCGATGTTTTTCCCTCCCCACCCTCAATTTTCCCATTGATTGTGACAGCAGTCGCGCATATATCCCGGCTGCCCAAAGTCGCACGTGCCTGTGGGCGTCCGCCGGTCCCTCGAATGGCGAGGAAATCGGTAAGGTAACCGGAGCTAACCCCTTCGGTCGGTTCGACGGCCAACCGCCGATCCGAGGACGCCTTGAAGCAACGACGGTGCGGGCCTTTCTGGTTCTCTTCCGGTTGTCCAAAGACCGGGGTTACTGAAGAGGCACACCATCATTGCCGACAGTGCGGACGGGGCTCCCTTCCAAAGCTGAGGCAGACAAAGCGAGCGCCGGCTGAAGTGCCGTCGTTCATCACCGCGGAAAGCGGGTTCCAGGTACCGGCGTCTCCACCGGCCGGGTCCTCGACTCTCGATTTTCGCTCTTTGTCCACCGCTCGTCCGTCCGGCTGCGCGCCGACGGGGCGGAGCCTGATTGCGCGCGCCTTGGAAGGCGCGATTGGAGAGACCCGATGGCCACCCAGCGTATCCTCGACTTCCTCGCCACCCGACGTCCCAACGGCCCCTGCCTCGTCGTTGATCTCGACGTCGTGCGCGACAATTTCCATGCCTTCGAGAAGGCGCTGCCCGACAGCCGCATCTTCTACGCGGTGAAGGCCAATCCGGCGCCGGAAATCCTTCGCCTGCTCGCGACCCTCGGCTCGTCCTTCGACACCGCGTCGGTCACCGAAGTCGAGATGGCGCTGGACGCCGGTGCATCGGCCGACCGCATTTCCTTCGGCAACACCATCAAGAAGGAGCGCGACGTCGCGCGCGCCTTCGACCTTGGCATCCGGCTCTTCGCGGTGGACTGCGTGGAAGAAGTCGAGAAGATCGCCCGCGCCGCGCCCGGCAGCCGCGTGTTCTGCCGGGTGCTCACCGACGGCGAGGGCGCCGAATGGCCGCTCAGCCGCAAGTTCGGCTGCGTGCCGGCCATGGCCGTGGACGTTCTGCGCCATGCCAAGGCGCTCGGCCTCGACCCCTACGGCGTCTCCTTCCACGTCGGCTCGCAGACCCGCAAGGCGGAGTTCTGGAACCCGGTGTTGGATCAGGTCGCGCCGCTGTGGCATGCCGCCCGCGCAGATGGCCATGACCTGCAACTGCTGAACCTCGGCGGCGGCTTCCCGGCCTTTTACGGCGAAAGCATCGAAGCGCCCCGCGCCTATGCTGCCGCTGTGATGCGCGCCGTCAAAGCCCGCTTTGGCGACGTGCCGCAAGTGATGGCAGAGCCGGGCCGTGGGCTGGTGGCCGA
>CATMOC010000088.1 GCA_950071955.1 uncultured Mesorhizobium sp.
TTGAGAACGATCGTGCAGCCGGTGGCCAGCGCCGGCGCGACCTTCGACGCGACCTGGTTGAGCGGCCAGTTCCACGGCGTGATGAGGCCGCAGACCCCGATCGGTTCGCGCCGCACGATGCCGACGCCCTCCGGCCGCTCGAATTCGTAGCGGGCAAGCACGCGCACCGCTTCCTCGAAGTGGAAGAGCGCCACCGTTGCCTGCCGCTCGGTGGAGAAGGTGATCGGCGCGCCCATTTCCATCGTCATCAGGCGTGCGAGTTCCGGCAGCCTGGCGCGAAAACCTTCGACGATGCGCCCGAGGATTGCCAGGCGCTCTTCCCGCGACGTTTCGCTCCACGACGCGAAGGCCTGGCGGGCGGCGCGGGCGGCGCGATCGACGTCCGCGGCGGTGCCGAGGCTGACGCGGCCGATCTCTTCCTCAGTCGCGGGATTGACGATTGGCAGGCGGCGCGGCTCGGCGGGCGCCGTCCAGCGGCCATCGATATAGAATTCGGGTACGTCGTGCATGCTGCCTCCCTGTGACCGGTTGGAGGAACCGCCACCGGGCAGGTGGGCCTCCGTTTCGGGCGATCCTATCTGCGGCGCCTGCGGCCGCAACCGCGTCTTCCCGGCGTTTCGCCAGACGGACGCAAAGGCTCGGGTTTCTAATCGTCCGCAATCCGTCTCGCCGGCGATGCGAATTCGGCCGCCAGTCGTTCCAGATCGTCGGCCAGGATCTTCGGCACGACGACCTTGCCGAGGGACCGCCGTTCCGCCCGTAGCTTTCGCTCTCCGGGGAGCGCTTCTTCTCCGGCCGTCGCGACGATCGAGACCGCCAGTTCGGCGATGCGTTCGGGATAGGCTTTGGACAGGCCGAAATGCGCCGGATCGATGGTCAGGAAGAGCCAGGAACAATCGGATGGCGCGGATGGATCGCCATACATCGACGTGATTTCGCCGAGCGCCGATCCGCCCGACAGAGCGCAGAGGAAATCCACCATCAGCGCAAGTCCGTAGCCTTTGGCGCCGGCGGCAGGCAGGAGCACGCCGGCAAGTCCCGCGGCCGCATCGGTCGTCGGCTGGCCGCCCGCATCGAGCGCCCAGTCCGGCGGGATTGCCTCGCCGCGCTGTGCCGCGAGGCGGATCCTGCCCATGGCAACCGCGCTCATGGCCATGTCGAGGACGATCGGCGCGCTCCCGGCGACGGGGATCGCGATCGCCAGCGGATTGTTGCCGACGATGGCGCTCGTCCCGCCGGGAGCGGCCAGCATCGGTCGGGTATTGCACATGACGATGCCGATCATCCCGGCCTCGGCCGCGGCGCGCGCGTGGCGCCCTGCCACGCCGAAATGTGTGGCGGTTCGGACCGCGACCGCTGCCAGCCCATGCGTCCGGGCGGTCTCGACCGCGCGGTCCATCGCCCCCTTCGCGACGGCATGGCCGAGCGCGAGGCCGGCATCGTAGACCCTCACGGCCGCGCTCGAATGGACCAGCCTGAGCGCGCCCTTGCCGTCGATCGTGCCGGCCCGCAGCCGGCGCAGATAGGTCGGAGCCTGCAGCATCCCGTGCGAGCCGACGCCTTGCAGGTCGGCTTCGACCAGTCCGTCGGCGACGAGCAGGGCGGAAGCTTCGTCCACTCCGGCTGCCGCGAAGAGGTCAGCGAGAAACGCTCTTGCCCGGCCGGCATCGACCGTGATCCTGTCGTGACCGTCTGCTGCCGCCATGATGTTCCTCCGTTGCGTGCAAGCCGTGTCGCAAAGCGCGGGAGCAGTCAAACCGGGCGGTCGCTCCACCTTCCGCCATTCCGGCATGCGAAATGCCGGTGCTCCCCGTTTGCGCCCGCAGTCCGCAGGCAGTACCTGCGTTTGGCTCCGGCAACGGCCGGATTCCGGGAGGTTACGCATTGCCGATTACCTACGACGTCGTCAGGCAGGTCGCGCGCGATCTCTATGGCTGGTCGCTCAAGAAGGTGCCCGACGACACGCTAGAGGCGCTGGCCGAAGCGCGCCGGCGCGAGACGAACCCGACATCGCAACGGACACTCGACTTCATGCAGGCGGCTGCACGCGCGGCCGAACGCGAGGATCGCCATGCCTGCTCGGATGCCGGGTTCCCGACCTATTTCGTCAAGATCGGGACGCGGCTGACGCTCGACGGCGACATCCGCCGCGCCTTCGTCGACGGCTTCGCCGATCTCGTCGAAACCATCCAGCCGCCGATCCTGAAGTTCATCACGCATCCGCTGACGCTGGAGCGCAGCTACACCGGCAAGGACATGCCGATCGTCTCCTTCGACGTGGCCGACGGCGCCGACTACATGGACATCACCTGCTCGCCCAAGGCGCTGGGTTCCGGGCGCTGGGCCGACCTGAAGGTCTTCAGCTATCCGAAGCTCGCCGACATCGAAGGCTATGTGATGGAATGCGTGATGGAGGCGGGGTCGCAGCATTGCCCGCCGGTGGTGATCGGAGTCGGCATCGGCGGCTCCTTCGACAACGCGGCCAAGCTCGCCAAGATGTCCACGCTCCGCAGGATCGGCACCAGGCACGACGATCCCATGGTCGCCGACATGGAGGAACGGCTGCTCGCCGCCGTCAACAAGACCGGATTCGGACCGATGGGTACGGGCGGGGACACGACCGCGCTCGCGGTCCATGTGGACTATTCTCACGGACACGGCTTCGTGCCGGTCGCCGTCTGCTTCAACTGCTGGATCAACCGCCGTACGGCTGCCCGCATCCACGACGACGGAAAGGGGGGGCGCCTTGAGTGACGGCTCTCCGCCCGCCTTGCCGCGCCTGACACTGCCGCTCTCGCGCGATGAGGCGCGCGCGCTCAGGCTCGGCGATACCGTGATCCTCGACGGCGAGGTGACCATCACGGCCGGGTTCCCGACGCACCAGCGCATGGCCGAGGCACTCGACCGTGGCCAACCGCTGCCGTTCCCGAAGGCCGGAAGCGCCTTTTTCCACATGGGCAGTTCCTGCCGCGCGGAGGGCGATCGCTGGGTGACGAACTACGTCAACCCGACGACATCGACCCGCTTCGACGACTATATGCCCGGCATCATCCGCCGGCTGGGCCTGACAGCGACCGGCGGCAAGGGCGGCATGGGCCGGGCCTGCGTGGAGGCCCTGCGCGAAGTCGGTGGCGTCTACTTCTCCATGCCCGGGGGCGCCTCGCCGCTGCTCAGCATCGGGGCGGTGGAGAGGCTGGAGACCGCCTGGGACGACCTGATCGAACAGTTCCGGCTGTCGCGGTTCCGGCTCGACGGGTTCGGACCGGTCACCGTGGCGATCGATGCGCATGGCAACAGCATGTACGATACGCTGCAAGAACAGGCCTCCGCGCGCACGCCGCGCATCCTGGAGGAACTCGAGCAGGCGCGCCGGGATTCCGCCGCGCGACGCGCAACACCGCCGAGCACCTGACGCTCGCGCGAGACAACCATCCGCAATTCGAAAAGGGAAAGCCCGTGCGACGCTATTTCGAGGATTTTTCGCTCGGCGAGGCCTGGACGAGCAAGTCCGTGGTGATGTCCGAGGAGGACATCATCCGCTATGCCCGCGAATACGACCCGCAGCCGATCCACACCGATCCGGAGAAGGCGGCGCAGGGGCGGTTCGGCTCGGTGATCGCCAGCGGCTGGCAGATCGCGGCGCTCTCCATGCGGCTTTTCGTCGAGTCCGGCGGCTATGGCGAGACGCCCATGGTCGGCCTCGGAATCGATGAATTGCGGTGGCGGCGGCCGGTGAAGCCGGGAGACATCTTGCGCGTCAAGCGAGAGGTCGTCGCGACGGAGCGGCACAAGACGCGGCCGGAATTCGGCATCATCAGGACACAGGTCACCGTGATGAACCAGAAGGACGAGACGGTGATGTCGCTTGTCTCGCTCGGCCAGGTGCCCAGCCGGCCGGCGGAGGCCGAGGCGGGAAAGCCTTCGTAGCGCCTACAGGTGCCGGCCCTCGTCCACCGGGACGATGATGCCAGTGGAACTGGTAAGCAGCGTGATGCAGGCGATGACGGCCTGCGCCACGTCGTCGGGGCTGGTGATCTTGCCGAGCGGCATCTTCGCCGCCATCGCCTCCAGCTGTTGACGCGTCCGGCCGGCCACGAAATCGGTATCGACCCCGGCCGGGGAGACCGAGAAGACGCGGATCTTGGGCGCCAGCACCTTGGCGAGGCCGACGGTGAGCGTGTCGAGACCGCCCTTGGCCGCGCAATAGGCGAGGCTTGAGCCCATCCCCGTGCGCGCCGCAATCGAAGAGACGTTGACGACGGCCGCGTTCGTGCCGCGTTCGAGCAGCGGCCGGAAAGCGCGGACGACCGCGAACGGTCCGCGCAGGTTCACGCGCAGCACCCGGTCGAAAATGTCGTCCGTCAGCCCGTCGAGATCGTTGGCCGGCACCGGCTCTGTGGCGCCGCCATTGTTGACCAGCACGTCGAGCCGCCCGAAGCGCTCCTCGACGGCGCGGGCGGCGTCCGCCACGCAGGCCGTGTCGTCGATGGCGATGCGGAGCGCCGCATGTCCCTCGCCGGGAAGCGACCGCACCACCTCCTCGGCAGCCTCGCGGCGGCTGTTGTAGCCGACGACCACGGACGCTCCGAGCCCCGCTAGCCGGATGGCGGTGGCGCGGCCGATGCCGCTGCTTGCACCGGTGACGACCGCCACGCGGCCCTTCAGTCCGGTGTTCCCGGTCTCGCTCATGTGGATGTCTCCCAATAAGGCTTCTTCAGGTCCTGCTTGAGGATCTTGCCGGCATTGTTGCGCGGGAGGTCGGGGCGAAGTTCGACGGCCGCGAGGCGCTGCGTGCGCCCGACATGGCCGTTCACCCAGGCCAGCAGAGCGTCCGCCTCAAGCCTGCGGCCGTCCCGCGCGACGACGAGCCCGAGCGGGGTCTCGCCCCATTTCTCGCTTGGGACGGCGATCACCGCGGCCTCGGCGACATCGGGGTGGGCCAGCAGCTTCTCCTCGAGGTCGGAGGCGTAGATGTTGAAGCCGCCCGAAATGATCATGTCCTTCTTGCGGTCGAGCAGGACGAGGAATCCGTCCTCGTCGAACATGCCGATGTCTCCGGTGCGGTGGTAGAGCGTGCCGTCGCGGTCGCGCCACCGGAAGGCTGCGTTCGCTTCCTCGTTGCGGAAATAGCCGGACATCATGGTGGCCGAGCGGCCGATGATCTCCCCGCGCTCGCCGCGCGGCACGTCGTTTCCCTCGTCATCGATCACGCGGATTTCGTTCCCGGCCGCCGGCCGGCCGACGGTGTGTGCCTTCTGCGGGAAGGCGGCGAGGTCGAGGATGCACGTGCAGCCGCCTTCCGTCAGTCCGTACACCTCGACGAACCGCCCCGGCCAGCGGGCGAGGATCTCGCGCTTGTCTGCGGCCGGAAGCGGCGCGCCCGTGCACTGCTTGACCTTGAAGGACAAGAGGTCGCGCCGGGCGAAGCTCTCGGCGGCCAGGATGCGCCGGTACTGGACCGGAACCAGCATGGTATGGGTGACGCGCTCGCGCTCGGCGATGTCGAGATAGGCCTCGACCTCGAATTTCGGCATGAGCACGACGCGCCCGCCATGGAACAGCGCCGCCAGCATCGGCATAAGCGTGGTGTTGGAATAGAGCGGCGTGGCAAGCAACATCGTGCTCGACCCGTCGATACCGAACAGCGATCGCGCGGCCTGGCGAAACCGCATCGAATGGGAATGGACGATGCCCTTGGCGCGCCCGGTCGTACCGGAGCTGTAGATGATGTTGAACGGGGCTTCGGGTGCCGGGACGACCGCCGCGGCGAGCGGCTGGCCGCCTTGCAGGAACGCGGTGGGGAGTCCGTTCCGGTTCGCACCATTGAGAACGATCGCACGTCCGGGATGGTCCGGCTTCAGGAGCGACTGGTAGCCGTCCTGGACGAAGACGAGACCGGGTTCGCAGTCGGCGAGCATCCCCGCGAGCGCCTCGGGATGCGCTGACACCGGCAGCGGCACTGCGCAGCCGCCGGCCGCCACGATGCCGAGATAAGAGACGGCAAGCCCGACGCTCGCGGTGCCGAGCAGCGCGATCCTGCCGACCTCCGGTCCGGATGCGGCGACAATGGCGCCGGCAACGCCGAGCACGTCGTCACGCAGTTGAGACCAGGTCAGCGTCTCCGAACCGCAGACCAGCGCGACGTCTCGCGGTCGCTCGGTCCCGTGCCGCAGGATCCGTGCAACCAGTTCGCCCTCTTCCGTCGAGGCTTCAGTCACCGGGACACTCCCTCAGGGGTTCTCGATCAGCATGATGTGCCGCGCCACGATCGCCGGCTTGTCCGCGCCTTCCATCTCCATCGACGCTTCGCTGGTGAGCCGCGTCCCGCGCGCGTGGGGGGCGGCCTCGACGATGGTGAGGGAAAGGCGCACACGGCTGCCGACCGGGATCGGCAGGACGAAGCGAAGCCTGTCGTAGCCGTAGTTCAGGCCGCGGCCGCGCTTTTCCACCTTGTAGATGTCGCGCTGCATGCGCGGCATCAGGGATACGACATAGAGCCCGTGGGCGATGGTCTTCCCGCCCGGCATTTCGCGCGCAGCGCGCTCCACGTCGACGTGAATCCAGTGGTCGTCGCCGGTCAGGCGGGCGAAATCGTCGATCGCAACCTGCGTGATCTCGACCCATCCGGAGTGGCCGATTGCCTGTCCGGCATGGGCCGCGAGATCGGAGGCATGTTCTACGGTCAGCATCAGTTTCTCCCGTCCGGCAATGAGCGCGCCACTGTTTGTGCAAGCGAGGGGTCGACCGACAGGACCACTTTGCCGATCTGCTCGTTTTCGTCGAGCAGGCGATGGGCGGAGCGTACGTCCTCGAACGGAAACACCGCGTGGATGCGTGTGGCGATCGCGCCGCTCTCCAGCAGCGGCCAGACCTGTTCGACCAGCTCGGCGGCAATTCGGCCTTTGTACGCGGCCGGTCGGGGACGCAGGGTCGAGCCAGCGAGCGTGAGCCTGCGCCGCACCACCGATCGGACGTTCACCTCGGCCGTCTCGCCGAGATGGCTTGCGATGAATATCAGACGCCCGTCCGGCTTGAGCAGATCGAGCTGCCGTTGCGTATAAGGGCCTGCCTGGGCGTCGAGGATGACGTCCACGCCTTCGCCGCCGGTCAGCGCCCGGATCTCGTCATCCCATGGACCCTTGTAGCTGACCGCCGCCTGCGCGCCGGTCTCGCGGCAGACGGCCAGCTTCTCCTCGGTACCCGCCGTTGCATAGACCGTGGCATTGCGCAACTTACGCGCGATCTGGATCGCTGCCATGCCGACGCCACTCGTGCCGCCCTGCACCAGCAGGCTCTCGCCCTCGGCGAGCCGGCCAAGCCAGATCACGTTGTTCCAGGCGGTGAAGTAGACCTCGGGAAGCGACGCCGCCTGGACGAATGTGAAGCCGCGCGGAACCGGCATGCATTGCAGGGCCGGGACGCAGCAGAATTCGGCGTAGCCGCCGCCATTGGCGAGCGCGCAGACGGCATCGCCGACCGACACGCCGGAGACGTCCGGACCGGCCGCCACGACGATGCCGGCGACGTCGAGGCCGGGAATGGGCGATGCACCGGGCGGCGGCGGATAGAGCCCGCGTCGCTGCTGGATGTCCGGCCTGTTGACACCCGCCGCCGCGACCTTGATCACCACCTCGCCGTGTCCCGGCACCGGTCGTGGATGCTCCGCGATCCGCAACACCTCCGGCCCGCCCGCTGCGGCGAATTCTATCACCCGCATTGCGCTGTATCGCATGTCGCCGTGCCGGGTCACTTCCAGTTGTGGACGACAGGGTTGGACAGCCGGCCGAGCCCCTCGATCTCGATGTCGATGACGCCAGAGAGCTTGTGCATGTTGACCGAGCGATGTCCGTTGGGGAACTTGCCGACGCCCTTGGCCGAGGTGCCGAAGCAGATGACGTCGCCGGGTTCGAGCGTGAAGTAGCGGCTCGCCTCGGCGATGACTTCCTCGACCTTGAAGCGGTAGCTGCTGGTCGAATCCACCGCGAAAGGCTCGCCGTCGAACCAGCCCTTCACTTCCAGGGCATTGGGGTCGCCGACCTCGTCCGCGGTGGTCAGCCAGGGACCGATCGGGCCGAACGTGTCTGTGGCCTTGGAGCGCGTGTGATAAACGAAATAGACGTCGCGATCGTCCTCGCCGTGGCTGTTGCGCCAGGCGAGATGGTGCGGACGGATCAGGTCCGGCTCGCGCGTGGTCGCGATGGAATCGAGGCCGAACTTCAGCCCGTGCGAGGTGACGTCGTTGGTGATCGTGTAGCCGAACACCGCCTCGCGCGCCTCTTCCACCGAGACGTTCTTGCACCTCTTTCCGAGGACGGCGGCGAGTTCCAGCTCCGGGATCGTCTCGCCGTAGTGCTCCTCCATGATGACCGGCTTGCCGTGACCGGTAAGGCAGGACGGCGCCTTCAGGAAGAAGTTGGGCACGCCCGGATCCTTATGGGCGGACTTGCGGATGCCCATGTTGTTGAAGGCGACCCCGAGCACCTTGGTGGGCCGCGTCTGCGGCGGCAGCCAGTCGATGCCGGCCTCGTCGAGAGGCGTTGCATTGCCTCCTTCGACGGCCTGGCGGGCCTTCGCAAGCTCTCCTTCGCCGCCCTCGATGAGGTCGTTCATCGTCGCGGGCGGAGTGCCGAGCCCCGCGCTCCCATAGAGCTCCGACAGCAGCACGGTCCCGCCATCCTTCATGGCCACGAGGGCGGGCCGCCCCTGATGGTTGATCGTACCGAGTTTCACGATTGTCTCTCCTTGCTCGATACGGCCGTCATGCGACCGCGGAATGGCCGCTTGCGGCCCTGTTCTGGAAATATGCCAGCGCGACGACGGGCAGGGCGATCGCCAGCGCCGCCAGCAGAAGCTCGATGTCCGACCAGCCCGGAACGCCTTCCTGCGGCAAGGCGATCAGGATCGCTGCGCAAAGCAGGACGATGCGCAGCGGCAGCCCATACAAGCGCCCGCCGAAAAGCGGGCCGACCAGCGGAATGTAGCCCTGCAGCGACCAGGCGAATAGCGCGATCCCTCCGAGCGCCAGCAGCGTCGAGGTGACGATCTCCGATGCCGTGCCCTGAAGCACGAGCGCCGGCTCCAGCACGAAGAAGAACGGGATGAAGTAGATGACGCTGCCGAGGCGCATCGCCTCGAAGCCGGTCTTCATCGGCGGCGTCTTGGCGATCGAAGCCGCCGCGAAGGCGCCAAGCGCGACGGGCGGCGTGATGAAGGACAGCATGCCCCAGTAGAAGATGAACATATGCACGGCCATCGGGTTCAGCCCCACCTGGATCAGCGCGGGGGCGAGGAGGATGGCAAGAAAGATGTAGGCCGCCGTAGAGGTCATGCCGACGCCCAGGATCAGCCCCGTGAGCGCGCCCATCAGCAGCAGCAGGAACGAGTTCCCATCGGCCAGCCTCAGGAGATCATTCACCAGTGTCGCGGCCACGCCGGTCATCGACAGGGCGCCGATGATCATGCCGACTGCGGCGAGGATCGCGACCATGTTGGCGAAGAGCGAGCCGAGGTCGTCGAAGAACCGCCCGACGTCGCTCCACCCCCAGCGGTGCTTCTTCGAGAACATCTGATTGAGCAGGATGAGGAGCGGTGTCGCGTAGTAGGGGGCCAGAGCCTCACGCCGCATGACGAGCAGCATGTAGATGAGGAGCGCGAAGGCAAATATATAGTACCATCCCTCCTTCAGGGTGGTGCCCAGCGAGGGCAGTTCCTCGGCCGGCAGTCCCTTCAGCTTCTCCTTGCCGGCGATCGCGTCGATCTGAACGAACAGGCCGAAGAAATACAGGAAAGAGGGAATGATGGCGGCGAGCGCTATGTCCGCATAGGGCACGTTCATCACGCTCGCCATGACGAAGGCGGTGGCGCCCATCACCGGCGGCATCAGCACGCCGCCCGTGGACGCGCAGGTCTCGATGCCGGCCGCTACCGTGCCGCGCAGGCCGATGCGGCGCATCGCGGGAATGGTCATTATGCCGGTGGTGAGGACGTTAGTGATGACGCTGCCGCTCATCGATCCGAGCAGACCGCTGGAGACTATCGCGACCTTGGCCGGGCCGCCGCGGACTTTTCCGAGCAGCGCGAAGGAAAGGTCCATGAAGAACTTGCCGGCCCCGGTCTGCTGGAGGGCGGCTCCGAAGAGCAGGAAGCCGATAATCAGCTGCGCGAAGGTGCGCATGGGGATGCCGATGATGCTTTCCGAGCCCATGGCATGATAGGCGACGGTATAGACGGGACCCGACGCGAAGCCGGAAATGGCCGTCGGCAGGTACTCCGTATAGATCGGGTAGAGAGACATCAGGAGGACGACGATCGCCAGCGGCAGGCCTCCGGCACGACGTCCGGCCTCGAGCACGAGCAG
>CATMOC010000089.1 GCA_950071955.1 uncultured Mesorhizobium sp.
CCCGCCTTCAATGCTGCCGATCCGGCCATGGGATTGCGGGACGCACGCTATTCTCCGGTTCTCGGCGACTTCCATCCGCGGCGGCCGACCGGTCCCGAGAACTGGCGGCGGCTGAACGACAGGCTGTCGCCCGCGAACCGGGGGACAGGCTCATGAGGCGCGCGGCACGCAGCCTCGCCGCGCTCGTGGCGCCGCTCTTCGTTTCGGCCTGCGTCACGGCCGCCGACGGCCTCGACGATCCGCTCGCCGGGTTCCGGACCGTCTCGGCGAAGACCGCCGCGGCGACGGGCAAGGAAACCGTCTGGGTCCAGTCCAGCGCCGAGGCGCGCGCGCTGGCGGACCGGGTGACCGCGCTGGTCAGGGGCAAGACGATCGGACCGGACCTGGCGGTTCAGGTCGCACTCCTCAACAACAAGGGCCTGCAGGCCGCCTATGCGGATGTCGGCATGTCGTCGGCCGAGCTGTGGCAGGAGTCCCTTCTCGTCAATCCGCGCGTGTCGGTCGGCATCATGGGGATCAACGGCGGACGTACGGTCGAGACCGCCGTCGTCTCGAACATCCTCGCGCTGGCGACGCGACCGCGCCGCATGGCCGTCGCGGACGCCCGGTTCAGGCAGGCGCAACTGAGGGCCGCCGAAACGACGCTGCGGCTCGCCGCCGACACGCGCCGCGCCTGGATCGAAGCCGTCGCTGCCTGGGAACGGGTCGCCTACCTCAACCGGGCTCAGGCGGCCGCCGACGCCGCTTCGGCGCTTGCCGAGAAGCTAGGACAGACAGGAGCGTTCACGAAGACCGGTCAGGCCCGCGAGCATGTCTTCTATGCCGAGCTGGCAGGTCAGACAGCCGAAGCCCGGCTGCAGGCACGGATGTCCAAGGAGGCGCTGACGCGGCTGATGGGCCTGTGGGGGTTCGACGTCGACTATCAAGTTCCGAATGCGCTTCCCTCGCTTCCCGCGAATCCGCTGGCCCGCAAGGACATCGAAGCGCAGGCGCTGCGTAACCGTGTCGACCTGGAGATCGCGAAGCTCGAACTGGAGGCGCTCGCGCTATCCTATGGGCTCACCGAGGCGACCCGCTACGTGTCGGATCTCGAACTCATGAGCGGGGTCGAGATCGAGCGGGAGGAAAGCGAGGACGGCGGCACCGAGACCAAGGTCTTGCTGAACGCCGAGCTCGAATTCGTCATCCCGATCTTCGACAGCGGGCAGGCCCGCATGCGCAAGGCGGAACTCGCCTACATGCAGGCCGCCAACCTGCTGGCCGAACGCGCGGTCAACATCCGTTCCGAGGCCCGCAGCGCGTATGACAGCTACCGCTCGACCCACGACATCGCGCGGCACTACCGGGCCAGCGTGGTGCCGCTCCGCACGACGATCGAGGAGGAATCGCTCCTCACCTACAACGGCATGATCACCAACACCTTCGAACTGCTCGCCGATACGCGGGCGAAGGTGAACTCGATCATGCTTTCCCTCAACGCCAAGCGCCAGTTCTGGCTGGCAGACGTGAATCTCGGCACTGCCGTCCATGGCGGGGGCGGGAGCGCTCCCTCCGGCGGAGGCGCCGAGACCGCGGCTGCGGAAGACAGCGGCGGCGGTCACTGACCAGGAGAACAAGACAATGATCACCAGAAGACAGATCCTTGGAGGCGGCGCGTTCCTGGCGAGCGCCGCCGCCTGGACGAAGACCTCGGCGATGGGCCTTCCAGACGCGCCGATCATGGAATCGCCGGACATGCAGCCGCCGATCTTCCCGTCCAGCGGACCGGACTACCAGCCCGTCGTCACCCTCAACGGCTGGACGCTGCCGCACCGGATGACCGCCGGGGTCAAGGAGTTCCACCTCGTGGCCGAACCGGTCGAGCGGGAACTCGGTCCGGGGATGACGGCCTATCTGTGGGGCTACAACGGCCAGTCTCCGGGGCCGACGATCGAGGCCGTGGAAGGAGACCGGGTCCGCATCTTCGTCACCAACAGGCTTCCGGAGCACACCACCATCCACTGGCACGGCATGATCCTGCCGTGCGGCATGGACGGCGTGACAGGTCTGACGCAGCCCGGCATTCCGCCCGGCAAGACCTTCGTCTACGAGTTCGATCTCGTGAAGAGCGGGACCTTCATGTACCACCCGCATGCCGACGAGATGGTCCAGATGGCGATGGGCATGATGGGCTTCTTCGTCATCCACCCAAGGGACCCCGCGCTCCACCGCGTCGACCGGGACTTCGTCTTCCTCCTCAACGCCTTCGACATCGAACCGGGCTCCTACGTGCCCCGCGTCATGGAGATGACCGACTTCAACCTGTGGACATGGAACAGCCGGGTGTTCCCGGGCATTAGTCACCTGGTCGTGAACAAGGACGACAGGGTGCGGGTGCGGGTCGGCAACCTCACCATGACCAACCACCCGATCCACATGCACGGCTATGACTTCGAGGTCACGTGCACCGACGGCGGCTGGGTGAGACCGGAGGCACGCTGGCCGGAAGTCTCCATCGACATTCCGGTGGGAGCTATGCGCGCCTACGAGTTCGACGCGAAGTACCTCGGCGACTGGGCGATCCACTGCCACAAGTCGCACCACACGATGAACGCGATGGGCCATGACGTCCCGACCTTCATCGGTGCCGACAAGACCGAGGTCTCCCGGAAGATCCGCACCGTGCAGCCCGAATACATGGCCATGGGCAACCGCGGCATGGCTGACATGGGCGAGATGGAGATGCCGCTCCCCGACAACACCATCCCGATGATGACGGGCTGGGGACAGTTCGGCGCGATCGAGATGGGCGGCATGTTCTCGGTCGTGAAGGTCCGCGAGGGCCTCTCTGCCAACGATTACGCCGATCCGGGCTGGTACGAGCACCCGGAAGGCACTGTCGCCTACGAATGGACGGGCGACACACCGGCTGCGGCCAAGGCCGCAGACGCACGAACGGTGGCTCCGGCGGCGACGCACGGCGGCCACTCCGATCACTGACGCAACCAGCAACAAGGACCACGAAATGAAGACGACTACCGCAGCGCTTGTCGCCTTCCTCGCCCTGACGGGCGGGGCAATCGCAGCCGGAAGCCACGCCGGAGGACATGGCGAGGCAGGCATGATGGCGATAGGCAAACCCGGCAAGGCGAAGGATGCTTCCAGAACCGTCACGATCACCATGATGGAACGCGACGACGGCGGCATGGTGTTCGAACCCGCCTCCCTCGCCATCTCCAAGGGAGAGACCCTCAGATTGAAGTTCGTGAACAAGGGCGAACTCGACCATGAGTTCGTCATGGACGTTCACGACGGCATCATGGAGCACAAGGCACTCATGGAGCGCTTTCCCGAGATGGAACATGACGATCCGAACTCGATCCGGCTCGCGCCGGGCGCGACAGGTGAGATCGTCTGGACCTTCGCGTCGGCGGGCGACTTCGGCTTCGCCTGCCTGATCCCGGGCCACTACGATTCCGGCATGAAGGGCGACATCAGCGTTCACCACTGAATTAGCAACACGCAAAGGAAGACGACATGAACAAGACACGCATCCTGCTCGCCACCGCCGCAGCCATCGCGCTCGGAGCAGCCGTAGCCGCCGCACAGGAATACACGGCAGGCGAAGTGACCAAGATCGATGCCGCGCAGAAGAAGCTGACCATCAAGCACGGAGAACTTGCCAATCTCGACATGCCCGCGATGACGATGGTGTTCGTGGTTGCGGAGGATTCGATGATCGAGGAGGTCAAGGTGGGCCAGAAGATCGAGTTCACCGCGGACCGGGTCAACGGCCGCATCACGGTCACCGACATCAAATAGGACGGCAGGGCGCGGGCTGACACGCCCGCGCCCGTCGCGGAGGTTGAACCATGATGGAAAACGGAATGGGCGACGGCATGATGTGGGGAATGGGATTGTGGGGCCTCGTCGGCCTCGTGGTCGTCGCGCTCGTGATCGCCGCGCTCGTCAAATACGTGTTCTTCAGATAGGAGACGGACGATGAAGACATTCAACAGGTTTGCTCGCGCCGCGGCTTTCACGGCTCTGGCGCTGATCAGCCAGGCGGCCTGGGCCGCGGGTTCGATCGAGGTCCTGAAGTCGGCCTCGTGCGGATGCTGCGTGGCATGGGGCAAGCACATGCGGGAAGCGGGCTACACGGTCGCCGAGCGCGATGTGCCGCTGGCGGAACTCAATGCCGCCAAGGTCGAAGCCGGCCTGAAGCCAGGCCAGACGTCTTGCCACACAGGCAAGATCGAGGGCTACGTCATAGAGGGCCATGTGCCGGCGCGCGAGGTGAAGCGCCTGCTCGAAGAGCGACCGGATGCGATCGGGCTCACGGTTCCGGACATGCCCTACGGTTCGCCGGGCATGGGCGACATGGCGAACGCCGATCCGTATGACGTGATCCTGGTGAAGCGGGACGGCTCGACGGAAATCTACGCCAGCTACCGCTGAAGCGGGAGCCACACCGCACCCGCCTGTGGACCATGCGTCCGCAGCCTCTGCGCGTTGCCGAGGACGAACGCGCTCGATAGCGCCATCGCGCCCGCGGCAATCGCGGGCGGGACGCGCAGGTCATGCCTTCCATGGGAATGGCGCAGGGCCTGGCTTTCCCGGTCAGGCGAAGCCGAACGTTCATCGGCGTTGCTTCCGGAGCATTCCGTCGTCGCCGTGGCAGATGACCCTTCGAGACTATGGAGGGTCGGGGCAAGTCGATGAAAATTCGTGCTTGACCTTCCAGAGACTGGAAGGTGGATCAAGTGCGCATCGGTCCAACCCACGGAGAAGACCCGGATGCGATTTCATATCGAGCACATGACATGCGGCGGGTGCGCCCGCAGCGTTACGAAGGCCGTCGAGAGCGTCGATCCGCAGGCAAGGGTGAACGCCGACCCCGTGACGAAGACGGTGACGATCGTATCCGGCGCCTCGACCACCTCGATCTCGAAGGCGCTCGCCGACGCTGGTTACCCCGCGTCCGCCGCTTAAAACGCCAAGTCCGTGGCGTCCGGAACCATCGCCGCGGCCGGACGGTTTTCCGAATGAAAGGATACGCGAATGTCAACCGCGACTGCACGCAAGGCCGAACTCTATCGGATGGTCACACCCGAGCACACCTGCCCCTGGGGCCTGAAGGCGCTCGACCTCCTGAAGCGCGAAGGCTTCGCGGTCGATGACCATCATCTGAAGTCCCGCGCCGATACCGACGCCTTCAAGGCCGAGCACAAGGTGGAGACCACGCCCCAGACCTTCATCGACGGCCGCCGCGTCGGGGGCTACGACGATCTACGCGCGTGGCTCGGCAAGGAGGTGAAGGATAAGGACGCCGTCACCTACACGCCGGTGCTCGCGCTTTTCGGCATGGCACTCGCGATGGCCCTCGCAGCCAGTTGGTCGGTATACGGAAGCTTCGTGACCGTGGCAGCTGCCGAGTGGTTCGTGGCCTTCGCCATGTGTCTGCTCGCGCTCCAGAAGCTGAAGGACGTCGACGGCTTCGCGACCACGTTCCTAACCTACGACCTGCTCGCGCAGCGCTGGGTCCCATATGGCCGGGTCTACCCTTTCGCCGAAGGGCTCGCGGGCGTGCTCATGGTCTCCGGCGCGCTGATGTGGGTTTCCGTCCCGGTCGCGCTCTTCATCGGCGGTATCGGCGCGGTGTCGGTCTTTAAGGCCGTCTATGTCGACCGCCGCGAACTGAAGTGCGCCTGTGTCGGCGGCGACAGCAACGTCCCCCTGGGGTTCGTGTCGCTCACCGAAAACCTGATGATGGTCGGCATGGCCATATGGATGATCCTCAAGCCTGCGGGCCTGGGGCACTGACCTGAAGAAAACCGAGATAGAGCACGATCATGGCAGGCGGAAGTCACGGTCGGCGGCCCTACCTGTCCTGGGTGACATGATCCTCGGGCTCGTGGTGATGTGCGGTCGCGACCAGCTGCCATCACCACCAGGTTCGGCTTCGACGTCGATACGGTGACCGGCGCGCGGCAGCCGCGTCAAGAGCCGCCCCGACCACGCCAAGGCAGCCATCTCGGTCTCGCCGATCGAGGTGGTCGTCGCGATTCTGATCGCGAACGCGATCGGGCGGGAAGAAGAACCGGGTTTGCGTCCCTTGCCCACCCCGCAGATAGAGGAGCGCGGCGGCGCCTACCTCCTGCTATTCCATTCCCAGCGCGGCCTTGTAGAGGTCGAGGATCGCTTCTTCCTCTTGTCGTTCGGCCTGATCCTTCTTGCGCAATCGAATGATGGTGCGGACCGCCTTGGTGTCGAAGCCTGTGCCCTTCATCTCGGCATAGATTTCCTTGATGTCTTCCTGGAGCTGGGACTTCTCCTCTTCGAGGCGCTCCACTCGTTCGATAAACGCGCGCAGCTGGCCCGCCGCGACGGTCTCGGTTGTGGGTTCGGTGTTTTCTTCGGCCATGTCCTGCTCCGCATCGTGCCTGCGCGCCGCGACTCAAGGGGTCTCCGGCGCGAAATCAGAGGCGCCTCGATGCATCAGCCGACGGCGCCGGGTCAAGCGCCCGAATTGCCAAATGACATTGGCGAGCCCGGATGTGGACAACAGCGGGGACGAAGGATGGCGCTCGGCGTGTTCAGGCGGCCGTGCCGCCCCGCTCGGTCAGCCGCGAGGTAAGGCCCTCCATGCGCTCGGCCAGCCCGGAGAGCGCGCCAATCAGGGCCGCGTCGTTCTTGTCGGCCTTCACGAGCGCCTCGTCGCGCGTCTTGCGCAGGATCCCGACCTCGGTCTCGAGACCCGTGACCCTGCGCTGCAGTTCCGACAGTTCGTCCATGACCATGATGCCGGCCATGACGGCGAGCCGGTGGTCGCCGATCTCGCCGAACGATTCCTTCAGATGCGACACGTAGCGGTCGAAGCGTTGCGCCAGATCGAGAAGATGCTCCTGCTGCCCCTCGTCGCAGGCCATGCGGTACGACTTGCCGTCGATGGTGACCGTGACCTGCGCCATGCTGATACTCCTATCGATCGAGAACGGCTCGGATCGTTTCCATGGCGGTGACGAGGCGGCGCGAGACTTCCTTGTTGGCCTGCTCGAGCCTGTCGGCGCGGGATTCGGAGGCGTCGAGTTCCTGTGCGAGGCGCGAACGGTCTGCGTTCATGCGCTGCACCTCGGCTTCCGCCTCCGCGTAGTCCTGATCCTTCTCGGCCCTGGCGGAGACGGCGTTTTCGAGCGCCTCCATGGCTCTCCCGAGCCGGCCGATGACCTCTTTCAGTGTGGCTTCCGCGGCCATTTCGCCTGGCAATCCCGAATCGCCCGCGTTCCTAACGCGTTACTTTGGAAACATTAGACGGCGCGTGAAAGGCGCGTCAACAAAGTCCGGGCCCGCTCAACAGCAAAGTGGCTATGGCCTGCGCAAAGAAGACGGGAAGAGGGCCGCGGGGGTGCCCGGTTTGTTGACTCGCCAACGGCACCTGCTATGTGTCGCCTGCCTTTCTGGAGGGCATTCTCGGGGGCCGCACGCATACCGGCCGCCGTCGGCTTCGCGACAAGAGAGCAATCATGCCATCACGTGAAAATCATGACCGCATGGCCAATGCGATCCGTTTCCTTTCCGCCGACGCGGTGGAGAAGGCCAATTCGGGGCATCCGGGCCTGCCGATGGGCGCGGCCGACATCGCGACGGTGCTCTACACCCGCTTCATGAAGCATGATCCGCACCATCCGCACTGGCCCGACCGCGACCGCTTCGTGCTGTCGGCCGGCCACGGCTCGATGCTGCTCTATTCGCTCCTCTATCTGACGGGATACGAGGACATCACGATCGACGAGATCAAGAATTTCCGCCAGCTCGGATCCAAGACCGCCGGCCATCCCGAATACGGGCACGCGGCCGGGATAGAGACGACGACCGGCCCGCTCGGCCAGGGGCTGGGCAACGCCGTCGGCATGGCGCTGGCGGAGCGCATCATGAACGCCCGCTTCGGCGACGCGCTGGTCGACCACTACACCTACGTGCTGGCGGGCGACGGCTGCCTCATGGAAGGCATCAGCCAGGAGGCGATTGCGTTTGCCGGCCACCTGAGGCTCTCCAAGCTGATCGTCTTCTTCGACGACAACGGCATCTCCATCGACGGGCCAGTGTCGCTTTCGGACTCGACCGACCAGTGCGCCCGCTTCGAGGCCTCCGGCTGGCACGTCCAGCGCTGCGACGGCCACGACCCGGACGCCATCGCCGGCGCGATCGAGGCGGCCAAGGCTTCGGGCAAGCCGAGCATGATCGCCTGCAAGACCACCATCGGTTTCGGCGCGCCGACGCGCGCCGGTTCCAACAAGGCGCACGGATCGCCGCTCGGGCCCGAAGAGATCGCGGGGGCGCGAAAGGCGCTCGGCTGGGAGGCGAAACCCTTCGTGGTGCCCTCCGAAATCCTCGACATGTGGCGGCTGGCCGGCCTTCGCTCGGCCAAGGACCGGAAGGAATGGGAACGCCGGCTCGCATCCGCCGAGGCGGAACTGCGCAGCGAGTTCGAGCGCCGCATGCGCGGCGAGCTTCCCGGCGGCTTCGAGGCCGCCATGGCCGACTACAAGAAACGGCTCGCCAAGGAGAGGCCGAAGCTCGCGACGCGAAAATCCTCTGAGAACGCGCTCGAGGTCATCAACGCCGCCGTTCCCGAGACGATCGGCGGGTCGGCCGACCTGACCGGATCGAACAACACCAAGACCAGCCAGACCAAGCCGATCACGCCGAGCGACTATTCAGGACGCTACGTCTATTACGGCATCCGCGAGCACGGCATGGCGGCGGCCATGAACGGCATGGCGCTGCATGGCGGCATCGTGCCCTATGGCGGCACGTTCCTCGTCTTCACCGACTACTGCCGTCCGTCGATCCGGCTCGCCGCCCTGATGGGCCAGCGCGTGATCTACGTCATGACGCATGATTCGATCGGCCTCGGCGAAGACGGCCCCACGCACCAGCCGGTCGAGCAGCTCGCCGCGCTGCGGGCGATCCCGAACCTCCGGGTCTACCGTCCGGCGGACGCGGTGGAAGCCGCCGAATGCTGGCAGCTGGCGCTGGAGGACACCAGCGGTCCCTCCGTGCTGGCGCTGACACGGCAGAACCTGCCGGCGGTGCGCACCGAGCACGTCGAGGAGAACCTCTGCGCCTTCGGCGCCTACGAGCTGGAGACGGCGAGCGACGATGCGGTGGTGACGATCTTCGCCACCGGCTCGGAAGTGGAGATCGCGCTCGCGGCGCGCCAGCAACTTCAGTCCAACGGTCACCCGACCCGCGTGGTCTCGGTGCCATCGATGGAGCGTTTCGCGCGGCAGTCGCCCGAGTACCGGGCCGCCATGATCGGCAATGCCCCGGTGAAGGTGGCGATCGAGGCCGGCGTGCGTCAGGCCTGGGACGCCCTCATCGGCCAGGACGGCATTTTCGTCGGCATGCACGGCTTCGGCGCGAGCGGAAAGTACGAAGAGCTCTACAAGCACTTCGGCATCACCGCCGAAGCGACCGTGGCGGCGGCCGAGAAGCGGCTGCACGGACGAGGCTGAACGCGACATCCATGACCGCCGCTGCGCCGGCCGGCAGAGGACCCAGGAATATTTATCGATTGAATTTGCTGGCAGAACCCGGTTTCGGTTCTGCCAGAGCCCTCGCGCGTCTGGATTCCACGCCGCGCTGTCGCTAAGTAGCGGCATCCTTTTCGAGAGGGTGCCGCGCACCCGTCATCCGCGCCAGGAGGTATTCTGAATGACCGTCAAAGTCGCCATCAACGGTTTCGGCCGCATCGGCCGCAACATCGTACGCGCAATCTATGAGTCCGGCCGCAAGGACATCGACATCGTTGCGATCAACGATCTCGGCCCGGTCGAGACCAATGCGCACCTGTTGCGTTACGACAGCGTCCATGGCCGCTTCCCCTCCGAGGTGACCGTCGTGGGCGACGAGATCCGCACGGTGATCGCCGCCCCGATTCCGGTCCAGGAAGGCATCCGCGGGATCCTGTATCTCGATCGAATCGACGAAATTGATCGCCCCTTCGGCGACGAGGAATTATGGGGCGCAGGCGTAGCGGCCGGGATCATCGGTGCGGGCTTGTCGGTGGGAGAGGAACTGCAGGACCTGAATCACGATCGTCAGGAACTGGTCCGCACCGTGATCGACTCGATGCCCATCATCGGCGAATCCAGTTCGATCGAGGAGATGAGGGTCTTCATCCGCAAGGCTGCACCGACAGGAAGTACCGTACTGATCCGTGGAGAAACCGGGACCGGCAAGGAACTGGTCGCCCGGGCAATCCATTACC